>CAVSGB010000156.1:0-12290 GCA_963726845.1 uncultured Bacteroidota bacterium
ATGTAAAAATAATTGGGATAAGCTTTATTAATTTTCAAATCCTCAAATCAGGGTACAAAGTATTGATTGATTAAATTTTAAATATTTATTACCCTCTTTTATTGCACTCATACAATCAAATCAATAAGTGTGGGTACAGATTTAAGGTTAATATTGAAAAAAATATTGTCCAATATAAAAATGACTTTAAGGCTCAAAGCCAAAAAAGTTTGGGCTTAAGCAAAGAAATTTCACAAAGATTTAGTCCTTGTATTTTTTTCTGGAGTAGTGAAAGAAAATTAAATAATGACTAAAATTTCTTTAAACTTTGCACTATGATTTTGGAAAATGAAATAATTAAGTTGCTGAATGAAGGTAATGAGGAAGCCATAAAACTTATATTCGACAAGTATTATGAAAGCCTTTGCTTATTTGCCGAAAGTATCATAAAGGACCATCAGAAATCCGAAGAAATTGTTGAAGACATTTTTATTTACTTATGGATCAATATAAAAAAAAATCCAATCCATTTTTCTGTTAAAAATTATCTATTTACCAGTACGCGAAATAATTGTTTGAAATACCTGGTCAAATTAAAATCAGAAAAAAAAATCATTGAACAATCTCAATATTCATTAGAGGACTATGAAATACTAAATCAAATATCTTCAAACTACCCTGCATCCAATTTAATTTTAAAAGAGCTTGAAAATAAAGCAGAAATGGTATTTTTATCGCTTCCAAAACAATGCAGGGAAATATATTCACTCAACCGTTTTGAGAATCTAACCTACTCTGAAATTGCCAAAAAGCTTAATTTAACAATAGGAACGGTAAAGACACAAATGAGCCGTGCTTTTCTGAAATTCAAAAAAGAATTGAAAGATTATATACCTCTGATTTTATTCATAACATTCCTGCAATAAAAAATTTTGGTTTGTTTGTCAACCAATATTGCCAATTACGGATCATATTATTATAAAATGAAAAATGAAAACTAAAAAAGAGCAATCTGCAAGTTTTGATTCAGTACTTATTAAGTATTTAACAGGTTCTGCAACGGCTGAAGAAAGAGAGTCGGCAATTTCCTGGATAAATGAAAATGCAGTCCATGAGAAATATTTCGACGAATTGAAAGATTATTACCAATTGTCGAAACTTGTTCAAAAGCCATCGGGCTATAATAAAGAAGAAGGCTGGAACAGGGTAAAAAATAAGTATTTCAAATTAAAGTCTATGGCTGAATTAGACGATAAAAGGAAAAGCTATACCAGGAAATTAATTTATATATCCATTTCATCAGCTGCTGCAATATTTATTGCTTTTTTCATCGGGTTCTATACCAGCAAACTAAATTATACCAGCCACAAAAATATTTCGGCAATGGTTTATAATGAAGTAGTTGTTCCTTTGGGGGCAAAATCGCAGGTTACACTATCCGACGGTTCAAAAATATGGCTTAATGCGGGAAGTAAGTTGCGTTATCCTGTTGATTTTTCATCAACAGCCAGAGAAGTTTATCTTGAAGGGGAAGCATATTTCGATGTTGCAAAAATGCAACATAAGTTATTCATTGTAAAAACTTCAAACCTTAACATTAAAGTATATGGTACCCAATTCAATGTTAAAGCTTATATGGATGAAAACCAAATACAAACAACATTGGTCAGAGGGTTTGTTGCAATAGAACCGACTTCGGACAATTCCAATAAATATGTTTATTTTCTGAAGCCTAACCAAACAGCAACATTTTTTAAAACAACCTCGTTGGTTTCAGCTTCTGTTGCGCAAAAACCGGCAACTGTCCGGGCAGTGAATAACATTCAGGAAAAAATATTTGTAGTGGACAAGATCGATCCGATACCAATTATTTCGTGGAAAGATAAACAATGGATTTTTAAAGGCGAAGAGCTTGATCAACTTGCTGTTAAACTGGAAAGAAGATATAATGTGAAAATTTCATTCGAAGATGAAAGCCTGAAAAAATACAAATTCTCCGGAACATTAACCGATCTTACTTTTGAACAGGTTCTCATGGTCATCCAGTTATCAGCGCCAATATTGTTTAAAATAGAAGGCAATAATGTAGCTTTTAAAGAAAATGTATTATACAAGAAGAAATATGACCAAATGATTTCGAAAACCAAAAATATCACGAACTAATTGTTTAACTAATAAGAAAAGCCTATGAATAATGACTTATAATGATTTTAAAAATCGCGTTCAATGATTTGGGATTGCGAAAAAAAATAAATAACTAACTAATCGTCATGCAATGACAAATATCAACACTAAAACAGCTAACTATATGAGAAAAAATGATTCCGTTTCCTTTTTTTGTTTAAAAAAAGGAAAGTTAAGTTTTTCATTGTGTAAACAACTTTTCCTGTTGGTTAATTTTTTATGTTTAATATTCACTTCTTCAATATTAAACGCTCAGGAAAAAAATCTTACATTAGACTTAAAGAATGTAAAAATTAAAGAAGTATTCCCATTTATTGAAAACCAGAGTAAGTATCGTTTCTTCTATAATGCAGAACTAAATGATATAAACAAGGTTGTGAGCATCTCGGTAAAAGATGCTAAAATGGAAGAAGTATTAAGCCAACTATTCAGCAATACAGATTTATCGTTTACAATTCTTGAAAAGAACAATCAAATTGTAATTGCGCCAAAAGGCACTACAACCCAGCAAAGAACTGTTACAGGATTAATAACTGATATGGGCAGACGGCGAACCTTTAGTAGGGGTTAGTATTGTTATCGATGGCACTGTAAAAGGAATAGTGTCCGATATCAATGGTAAATTTTCAATTGAAGTCACTAATGGGAATACAATTCTTGATATTTCATACATTGGATATAATACAGAAAAAATTAATGTTGGCAGCCAATCTTATATAGAAATAAAATTGACACCTGAGATAAAAAAAGTTGACGATGTGGTAATAGTCGGCTATGGTACGCAAAAGAGGCTTTCTGTAACAGGCTCAATAAGTTCAGTAAAAGGAGGTGAATTAGCCGAAGACCCTGTGGCAAATATTACCAATTCTATTGCAGGAAAATTATCAGGAGTTAGCATGAGGCCAAATGGAGGGCAACCTGGGAAAGATAACCCCGATATACATGTCAGGGGCATTGCAACTACAGGAAATAATGCACCACTGGTCGTAGTTGATGGGATTATCAGAAACAATATAAACCAGATTGATCCGAGCACAATAGAATCTATTACTGTTTTAAAAGACGCAGCAGCAGTTGCCCCTTATGGAATGGGTGGCGCCAACGGCGTAATCCTGATTACAACAAAAGGGGGGAAATCAGGCGAAACAAATTTGACATTCAGCACTTATTTTGGGGTACAAACCCCCACAGTATACCCCAAAATGTTAAACGCTAAAGATTATATGATTTTACTGGACAGCGCTACAGGTTCGAATCCAAGCCATAAGTATTTAATAGATAATTATAACAAGTTAAATGCCATGGATCCTGATAAATATCCAAACAGCAGTTTTTATAAGAATGTATCTAATTTATCTGAACCTGTTCAGAATTACAATGCACAACTTTCAGGAGGAAATGATAAAATAAGATATTTTGCCGGGTTTGGCTATTACAAACAGGATGGTATGTTCGAAAACCTGGGATATGACCGTTATAGTTTTAATTTAAAATTAGAAGCTGATGCAACAAAAACTACAAAAGTTATTGCATCAATAAATGGGTTTGTTGAAGATATAAATAGTACAAATACTGATCCAAACAGTATTATTTGGAATGGTGTAAAAGCGATTCCGACAGATCCTATGGTTTATAGCAATGGATTATGGGGAGCAAGTCAGGGCTATTCTTCTTTGGGCACAATAAAAGCTGGTTATGATAATAGCAAAGCAAATACATTATTATCGTCAATTTCTATTGAACAGAAAATTCCTTTTTTAAAAGGGCTAAGTATAAAGGGAAGTTTTAGTTACGACCCTGTTGATTCTATAACAAAAAATTGGGCTACACCTGTAACTTATTATCAATTTGATACTTCGTTAGCGCCTGCCCAACGTGTTTTTACAAAAACCACAGGTTCTACAGTGACCAAATTGATTGAGACGTATAGGCAAGCAACCAATTATACGTATCAGGCATATTTGAATTACAGCAATACATTCGGGAAGCATGAAGTTACTATTTTAGGAGTGGCAGAAGCACGTAAAAGCACTTTTAGCAGTTTTTACGCTTCGAACCAGTTTCCTATTATTCAGGTTGATGAATTAAGTTTAGGAAGTTCCAGCACGTCAAATTTTGGGGTTGGGGGCGGATCAAGTACAGGAAGCCAGGTAGGATATGTTTATAGGGTTAGCGAAAATTATGCCAACAAATATATTCTCGAAGCAGCCGGTCGATATGACGGGCATTATACTTTTGCCCCAGGCAAAAGATATGGATATTTTCCATCTTTCTCAGCTGCCTGGCGCATTTCGGAGGAAGATTTTATGAAGGATAGGTTTGCCTGGCTATATAACTTAAAATTAAGGGGTTCCTGGGGAAAATCAGGAAATCTGCCTTATATTAACGGAAAACTTGCTGAATTCCAGTATTTAAACGGCTATACTTTATATCCAAATCAATCAAAATCTCTTCCTGCCTATGTTTTTGGCAATACTTTGGTTTCAGGTTCATATATACCACAGGAACCAAACCCGGCTATTACTTGGGAAACCTCAACGAAGACCGATGTCGGATTTGATCTGGCTTTATGGAAGGGGCTTGTTAATTTTGAAGCCGATTACTTTCATGAGGACAGGAACAACATGTTAATTCCCCCATCGGCTACAGTACCTTTAGAATATGGGATAAATTTGGGCCTGGCAAATGCAGGGGCAATGTCAAACAATGGTGTGGAATTTTCATTAAATAGTTCTTACAAATTTTCTTCTGGTATTGAAGTAGGTTTGGCAGCCAATTATAGCTATGCCAGGAATAAAGTAGTCAATATAACGTATGACCCAAATGGTACCAATATTGATCCAAGTCTTTTGAAAGGCAAACCTTACGGGACCCAGTTCGGTTATCATTCTTTAGGCCTTTTTAAAACTTCTGATGATAAAAATCATGATGGTGTAATCGATTCATTAGATGGTTACAGGGTGACACAATTTGGACAAGTTAGGCCAGGTGATGTTAAATATGCCGACATTAACCATGATGGGGTAATTGATGCAAAAGATTTGACAGTTGTAGGAAATCCTATTTATCCAAATACTACTTTTGGCTTTACGCCTTCCATTACCTGGAAAGGTTTTGATTTGAGCATCTTTTTCCAGGGGTCTGCGGGGGCCAGCATTAGTATAGCCAATTTCCAATCACAGCCATTTTCGAACAACAAGAGTAATACAGGATATGAATATTTTAATAATTATTGGAGGCCGACCGTCAAAATGCTACATATCCAAGATTAGATGCCCCATTGGCAACGAACAATACAGAGTTGTCTGATTTTTGGCTGCGAAGTTCTAATTATCTAAGGGTTAAGAACCTGATTTTTGGTTATAGGATACCGACAAAAATACTAAACCCTGTCGGCATTAAATCACTCAGGGCTTATTTTTCGGGTCAGAATTTGTTGACCTTCAGCAAAGTAAAATTTATCGACCCGGAAGAACAGGTTGTTCCAACTGCATCTACGTATTTTTATCCGCTTCAGAAAATATATACTTGTGGGATTGATGTTATTTTCTAATAAAACCAAATACTTAACATTATGAAGAAATTAAATATATTAAAATATTCAGCGCTAAGTTTGTTGCTGATTTTTACATCCTGTAAAAAGGAATTTCTGGATAACGTATCAAAACAGAATATTAACGATGCTGTTCAATTTTCAAGTGAAAATGCAGCCGATCTGTTTCTAAATAATTGCTATAACGGACTTTGGAAAATAAATAATTCGCCCGATCAACCCGATCTGTACACCGATGATTGCGATGCAACATATTACTGGCCAAGTTACCAATGGAAGCAGGGGATTGTAACGCCAATAAGCTTGGATGGTGTGGGGTGTTTTCACTATTGTACCCAGGAATCGATGGCTGGATTTGACCCTGAAAAAAATGCGGATACCTATGCCGACTGGCCTCAGGCTTATATCAGGATTAGAAATTGTAATACATTTATTCAACAGGCAAATATTTATTCTAAAAATTTTTCAAAAGGATGGTTGAACAAAAGAATTGATGAAGCCAGGTTTTTAAGGGCATTTACGTATAGTTTCCTATTCATGCATTATGGAGGGCTGCCAATTATTACATCTCCCCAATCAGTTTCATTGCAGGGCGATTCGGCTGTTCAGGTTCCACGTAGTTCTTTTACTGATACTTATAACTTTATTACATCGCAATTAGACTCCATTGTTAAGGACAATGCCATGCCGATAAAATACAACAAATCCGATCCCGATGCCGGGAGGGCAACAATGGGCTCTGCTTTGGCATTAAAAGGCTGGATTGAATTGTTTGCTGCAAGTCCTGCTTTTAATGCTGATATTCCGGCTGCTTGTAATGGTACAGGTGCATCTCCTGAGCAGGTTAAATTGACAGGTTTTGGCAATTACGATATTAGCCGGTGGGTCAAAGCCGCTGCTACAAACAAACAATTCATTGACTCTTATGAAGGAAATTCATATCAATTATTTTCTGATCTGGCCAATTTCTGGACAGAAGGGAATGAATACAATTCAGAAGTTATTTTTGACCGTCAGTACATCTCCCCAACTATTTACAGCGATTTTGAAGTTTGGGAAGGAGCCCGGTTTACCTGCATATTAAGGATAGTAAAGGGAATATTGTTTCAACCAAATTCAATTGGGGCAATTTTGACCCAACACAGGAACTTATTGATGATTATTGCATGGCAAATGGGAAGCATATCGAAGAAGCGGGTTCAGGGTACGATCCCCAGCATCCTTATGTAGGCCGCGATCCCCGGTTTTATAAATGGGTTGTTTACGATAGTTCAGTTTATAAAATGGATTGGATGTCGTTCCCAGATACCATTTATACAAGGATCGACAAAGTACACCCGTCTGCAAATCAAATTGATATGGCCTTTTCTGATGTTTCGAATACTGCCTATTACTCAAGAAAAAGGGTCAACCCAAAAGTTGAACAAACAAATGGAGGAAGTGCTGAAACAGTCTTTACTGATGGGCTTAATTATGTATTTTTCAGATATGCTGAAGTATTGCTGAATTATGCCGAAGCCCAGAATGAAGCTGTCGGGCCTGATGCCACTGTTTATTCTGCTATTGATAAAATAAGGGCCAGGGCTGGTATCCCTTCCCTGGAAGCAACTTATGGAAGCCTGTCGCAAACCCAAATGCGGGATGTTATTCACCGTGAACGCAGAATCGAACTCAGCTTTGAAAACAAGCGTATTTATGACATTATTCGCTGGAGGACAGCAGAAGTTGTGCTGAATAATGTGTTACATGGAATGGAAATAACAAATACTGTTCCTGCTGATAATTCCGGAGTATGGAATTACCAGGTTATACCTCTCGTGGGAAACAAAAAAGAACGCTTCCATGTTTTTACTAATAAAATGTATTTGCTCCCTATGTCGCAAAAAACAATGAACCAGAATAAGAAACTAATACAAAACCCCGGATATTGAAATTGGTCGTTAAATTTTCCCAGTAGTAGTTTTTGCCGCTGTATGTTCTATTCTTTAAAGGATATTATATGCAGCGGTTTTTATTTTAAACTGCTCAGAGAATAGTCATCTACGATGAACCCATTATCAATCTAAATTGAATCTATTTTAACGTAAGTTCGGGTTAAGAAAAGATGTTTAGGACTAAAACCCAATATATCAACTTGATGACTAACACCAGGCTTAAACCTGGGGTTAGTGAAGGACAATTAAATAAAGGGCTTTAACCCTTAGTAAATTAATATAAACTAATGTTATATTAATTTTCCCGTCAATAAGGAATCAACCCTACTATGGTGATTGTTTCTAATTAAGTGTATCTATTAATATTTTTTCTTTTGTGATTTTTATATTTGTCACCATCGGGCTATAATATAAAATATAGTATAAGTAAGTGTTGGCGAATTGGGCTATAGAAGGCCTGGCAAGTTCTTTATTATTATTGAACTTTTTTAAAGTTTTTAAACAATCAATAAAGGATTTTTGAGAACCTGAACTGATTTTATACTGGTTTATACGTTTACCTTTAGTCGTTATAATATATAATAAATTAGCCTGTTCGTAAATTTCCGGGGTATGCGGATAAAATTTACACGATTCATTTAATCCTTTCATAAACAAGTCCAATTTATCTTCTAAAAGATAAAACATTTGCCTGTGTTCATAAGCACTGCGGTTTTCGCTATTTCTTTTAATCAGGATATTAAACCTGTCAACAATGTTATTAACTGTATAGGTCGAGTCGGGCATATACGATCTTTTCTCTATAATCAGGTTATCTTTGGTAATAAGCGAAGTATCGTTTACGTAAGGCATATATTTTTTCACAAAACCTGTTGCCAGTAGATTATCATCGAGAACGCTCAAATACTTTCTTGCCCCATTATAGTTCCCGGAAATCAGGTTTGTCATTACAAGACGTTCTAAAATTCTCAAACTATATGGATGCATAATTAAACCCTCAGCCGCCCAATGCTCCGATTCTTTTATAAATCCCAAATCGAAATAAAAATCACTGCAAATTAAAGCAAGTGCATGGGTATGCTCCTTGTCGGGATAAAAAGTGTTTATTCCTATATATTGCGGATAATTGAAAAATAATTTCAGGAACTGTCCTGAATTATCAATTGCCCTGTTAAAATTAAAATTTATTGTCATGTCATACTGGTGATCAGAAGTTGCTACATTTATAACATCTGCCCATTTTTCATGATAACAATCATAATCGGCTAATATGATATTCTTTTTGTGCAAATCGAAAGAGCTGTGAATAATGTAATATGACGAACATGCAATAATCAATATTAATAATGATTGCGTAATTGTGCCGGAAAATGGCCAGATATTCAATTCTTTCTTAATTATTGTATCAAATATTTTGAATTTCAGGAAAAATAAAAGGCAAATTACCGGAAGGGAAAAACAATATAAAATGAACAAAGAACCCGGGATATACAATAAATATACAAACAAGTCATCATGAAGAAATGAAAAATATTCATCGTACGGGCCTATACTGAAGATCAATTTATATGCAATAGTGTCTATAATAAAATTACAGGCCAATGCAAATATTAAAAAATATAAACTCTTTTTGCTGTTGTTTTCGTGAAAAGGAAAGGACAAAACTGCTGAAATTGTAAATATCAGTAAATAACCGCTTCCGCACAGATAATAAACGATTGGTGAAAGTATAACAATTGAAACATATGGATTAAATTTTCTAAAAATCAAAAAATTAAACAACCATATAACCAGAAAGACAAAAAGCAGTTTAACAACAACAACAAAAGGGAAATTATAGTCATTTATAAGGGCAATTAAAAGAATAAACGGGATAAACATCCAGAAAAAATTAAAATCAGATTTTTTTAACAACCTAAATGTATTATAAGTAGCTAACATAATCAATAGCCCAATTCCTATTATCATCAGAGAACCTGCCCAGCCAAAATAAAAAAGTTGCGAGAAAAAGTTTGCTATATACTGGGCAATGCCCCCGGGATAATTATAAAATTCCCTAAAAAAATCCCAATTTAAATTAAATGCGGGTTGCTGCAAGTGGAAATAGAGTTCCGGCTGAATAACTTTTTTAACATAAATAAATACCAAAACAATATATACGGCAAACAGTGTCCATTTTAAGAATGAAAAATTTAATTTTTTCATAATTCTATATTAAAAATTTAATAATTACAGCTTATTATTACTCAAATTAGCAATTTACAAACATCCAAATAAGGAAAAAGTCATTGTTAATTTGGATACTAAAGTAGTATATTTTTAAAAATATTATTCAATGTCGATTAGTTAAGTAATTCAATTATAAAGTGCAGGTTTCGACTCCGCTCAACCTGACGATTTCAAGTATCGTCACCCTAAGCAAAGTCGAAGGGCTTCTTCTTAAAAACGACATTGGTATATAAGCGTATAAAAGAACAAAAAAAAAGGTTAAAATTAGTGCTTCCCTGATTTATAATTGTTTTTACCTTGCAATAATCAATTTAGAAAATAAATTTGTACCAGAATTGTTACCTGGTGGTTTATTAATTTTTCAGTAAAAATATGAGTAAGGTTCCCGAAAAGAATAAAATAAGTAAAAACATCCATTCGAAAAGTATGGGCAATGCCTCCTTTAGTGAAAATAAACCGATGAGTAAAAAAATCAATATACTTATTTTACTGGGAATAATTGCGATTACTGTTCTTGCATATTACCCTGTTTCCAGGAACCAAATATTGAATTGGGACGATAATACTTATATTAATGAAAATCCTTACATTCATAGTTTTGCAACAGAGAATGTAAAAACATTGGTTACCAAGGGATATTTTAACAACTATCATCCTCTCACGATGTTATCTTACAATCTCGATTATAAAATTGGAAAGGCCGATCCCGAGGTTTATGTCATTACAAACCTTATCCTTCATATTTTTAATACGGTCATTGTATTTTGGTTTATTTTGTTATTGACAAAGCTATCGGGAGAATTTAAAGATAATCCCAACAATAATAAAATTCGAATTTTACTTGCTTCAATTGCTTCACTTTTATTCGCTATTCATCCTGTTAATGTCGAATCGGTAGCATGGATTTCGGAAAGGAAAAACCTATTGTGTGCTTTCTTTTTCTTATTGTCGCTGATAAGTTATATAAAATACCTCACTAAAAACAAATCCCTGTTTTATTATGTTTCGCTCATACTTTTTCTGTTATCCCTGCTTTCAAAAGGCGTGGCTGTATCTTTATCGCTATGTATTGTTGCTTTGGACTACCTGTATGCCAGAAAATTGTTTTCATATAAAGTCTTATTTGAAAAGATCCCTTATTTTTTATTGTCATTAACCTTTGGGATCATTGCGGTGCATTGTCAGGGCAAAACTGGCTCCGGCAATTCTTCTTTCGACCAGTTTGTATTTGCATCCTATGGGTTTATCGGGTACCTGTTCAATTTAATTTTGCCGGTTAATTTATCAGCATTTTATCCATATCCAAATGGGTTACATTTTGTTCATTGGCTGTGTTTAATATTTACGATAGCCCTAATTATATTCTTGTTCTTTTTTAGAAAGAAAATGCCACGATTAATAATTTTTTCAATATTTTTCTATTTAGCGAACATCATATTCCAGCTTCAGCTGATACCGGTCGGTAAAGCTATTATGGCAGATCGCTATATGTACCTTTCTACAATTGGTTTTTTTCTTATAGTTGCTTTCGTAATTATTAAAATTGCACCTAAGTATCGGGTAATATACATTTTACTTTCAATTTCGGTCCTTTATGTGGTTTCACAACGCACGAACGTGTAAAAGTCTGGATAAAGAGGAGTGGATAATGAAAATAAAAATATTGCGCTATATATGGATATGGGGATTGCTGCTTTCAGTTTTCAGTTCTTCTGGCTGTGTTGGACCCAGTCTTTACAGTATTAATATCTACTATGATGCGGACAAAGCCGCTATTCCCGCGTATTTAAAAACCGATGTTAAACCCTCCAGTGCTGTTCTTTCCATAGCTGAATTTGCCGATACGCGCCAGATTAACGACCGGCTCGTGATCGGGCGTGTGGTGGAAAAAAACGGCGAAAAAGTTTTAGTGTTTCCCAAGAATATCAAGACAACTAAAGTTATGTCTAACGGCATTAAACAATATTTAAGAAAGGCCGGTTATAAAATTGCCGATAAAATTGAACAATGGGATTTAAAGGAAGAAACCATACCGAAAGGAGACGGCAAAGTTCTTATCGGAGGCAATATAGAGGAATTGGAAATATACTGCCGGCGGGGGTTTCCTACTAATTCTTATAAGGCCAATATAAAATTAGCCGTTGTTATTGCGGATATGGCCAAAGGGAAAATATTGTATAAAAGCAAGGTAGAAAGCAGTTATTCGCAGGAATATGTCTGGTTTTCTGAAGATCATCTTGGAGATCAGGCCAGCATTATTCTCGGTGATGCCATCGAAAAATTATTTGAAGATAAGGCATTGGCGCAAAAACTTAAGGAAGCTATCGTTCAGTAGTTGTATAAGAATAATTCCACACGATGTATCAGGGTACCTGTCAGGAACCAATTGCCTTAACAGACAAGAAAATAAT
>CAVSGB010000157.1:0-25242 GCA_963726845.1 uncultured Bacteroidota bacterium
GTGTATGGGTCGGCGGCGAAGACCGTTCTGTTCATTTCGAAAACCTTGCACAGGGTTCGGGTTCCAACATGGCATTGCCTATTTGGGCGCTTTATATGAGAAAAGTATATGAAGATAAAACCCTGAAAATTTCACAAGGTGAATTCGAAGTGCCTGCTGATTTCAATATTAATTTGAATTGTAAAGATGTTGATGACAACGCTGTAAATTTAAAAAATATTGAAGGAGAAGACTAAAAATTGGATGTTAATTGTTAGTTGTTGGTTGTTAGATATTGGGTATTGGGTATTGGTTTCCAAAATACTTAATTGAAAGTTGCTTTCAGCAATGCCCTGGTATAGTCTTCTTGCGGATTTGAACATAAGGCATCAGTTTCTCCAGATTCAATAATACTTCCATCTTTTAATACAAAAATTCTGTCCGCCATATATTTTACCACAGCCATATCGTGCGAAATAAAAATATAAGTAAGCCCTAACTTTTTCTTCAAATCATTTAAAAGGTTCAGGATTTGTGCCTGGATAGAAACATCAAGCGCGGAGACAGATTCATCACAAATCAGCAATTGAGGCTGAAGGGCTAAAACCCTCGCTATTGTAACCCTTTGTCTTTGACCGCCTGAAAGTTGATGCGGAAACCTATAATAAAAATTTTTATCGAGACCTGTTAAATCTAATAATTCCATAGTTTTTAAGAACCTTTCTCTTTCCCCATATCCAATTTGATGAACAATCATTGGTTCGGTGATAGCAAAACCAATAGTATGGTTAGGGTTTAACGATGAATAAGGATCCTGGAATATTAATTGAACAGACTTTCGAAATGCCTGAATTTCTTTTCTCTTTAAAACTGAAATGTCATTGCCTTTGAATATTATATTTCCATCGAATGTATCAATTAATTGCATTAAAGTTCTGCTCAGTGTAGTTTTTCCGCTTCCAGATTCTCCAACAAGGCCGACTGTTTCACCTTTCCAAACCTGAAATTCAATATTTTTCAGTGCTTTGAAATTCTTAACAGGGTTTCCAAGAAAGTTGTATTTCTGGACAAACCACGAATTTAGATTTTTAATTGTCAATATTGGAGGCTCAGAATATATTAACTTTTGAAGTTTTTCCCTTTCAACTTCAGAGACAGTTTTAAATTCGGGAAATGCAAAGTCTTTATTTATAAAATCTTCTATAACCGGCAACCTTTCGTATCGCACTTCAGGTTTTGGCCTGCACGATAAAAGTCCCACTGTATAAGGAGCTTTTGGCGCATTAATAATATCTTGTACTTTCCCAAATTCAATCTGTTTACCTTTACTTAAGACCAGAACTTTATCAGATATTTTTGAAATAAGGCCCAAATCATGGGATATAAAAATCATTGATAAATTATTATCCGTTTTTAATTTATTTAGTAAATCAATAATTCCCTGCTGTAAGGTCACATCCAGGGCAGTTGTCGGTTCATCGGCAATTATAAGCATAGGCTTGCATGCAATGGCCAAAGCAATCATAACCCGTTGCCTTTGCCCTCCAGACAATTGATGTGGATATTTGTTATAAACTTCATAAGGATTTGGCAGCATCACTTCTTCGAAAAGTCCAAGAACCCTTTCTTTTATTAATTTCGATGGTAAATTTGTATGAATTTCAAGTACCTCAGCAACCTGTTTGCCGCACTTCATGACCGGGTCTAAAGCTGTCATCGGCTCCTGGAAAATCATAGAAATTCTGCTACCTCTGTAAGCTTGTAATTCATTCTCAGAAAGTTTTAGAAGATTTAAAAAATCCGGATTCCGGGTTCCGGGTTCCGGGTTCCGGAAATTAATTTCGCCTTTTACATCTGCTCCTTTCGGGAGCATCCCAAGAATAGCTAACCCGCTCATAGTTTTTCCGGAACCAGATTCACCAACGATTCCAAGTGTTTCTCCTTTTTCTATTGCAAACGATAAATTATCTGTAATTATTTGCTTTTTATTGAATTCTATTGTCAGATTATTAACTTCAAGCAATATCATGAATTATTTTATTTTCTTCAATATAACCTTATTTCCTGAAATTTCCGGTTTCCAATTACTATTTAAAACCTTATTTGCATAGCGCAGGTAAAGGCGCGAACGGATGCTTGCAGCATGTTGTTCTTTGTCCTCATTTTCTTTAAATTCTCCGGAAAACTCATAAGATATCGTGAAATTATGCAAGCTATGGAACATCTTCATAATTTCAATAACGGTGACAATAATACTATAAACCTCACCCCTGTTTGTAACAGGATAATCAAGTTCAAATTCATCACCAATTACAGTAAAGTTGACAACCATTTCGAGAATATTGGTAGCTTTTGGGGCAAACCGGACTTCGTACAATAATCCGCTACCTGAAGTAAAATGATAAACATAGCCGGTTTCAATTGCAGGAGGGACTATTGGAAAAACTTTATTAACCGGCACATATCCGTGAGAAATAACGAAATCTTCCTTATTATCAGAAATAAATGCCATTTCAAAAATATTTATCCAGGTTTATTTTCAACTTTAAAGTTATTGAATTTACCTTAGAATAAAACAAAATTTATTAATTCGTGACAGATTAAGTTTTATATTGATTTTTCGATTTTTTCTCCCCCAGTCCGACATTTGGCGGATGAAAGCTGAAAAATAAACTTGTCCTACCGGTGACTGATTAAGGGCAAAAACAGGTTAATTTTTTGAAACTGTCAAAGAAGAATTAGATCAACCAAATAATAATTTCGGTAATTGCTCTATTTTACTGATATAAGCTATGCTAATTATTTTTGAAATAGATTTCAGGTTTTTATCATTTGCCTTTGAAACGATAATTTTTTCAAAGCCAAGTTTTTCGGCTTCAATAATTCGTTGTTCAACACGATAAACAGGCCGGATTTCACCGGAGAGGCTAATTTCACCAGAAAGACAGGTTTTACGGGCAATCGCTAAATTGGCATTGGAAGATAAAATAGCCGCAGCAATCGGTAAGTCGATTGCCGGGTCATCAACTTTTATTCCACCTGCAATATTCAGAAAAACATCTTTTGTCGCAAGACGAAAACCGGCACGCTTCTCAAGTACTGCCAGCAACATATTCAACCTTCGAAGATCGAAACCAGTTGATGACCGTTGAGGTGTTCCATAAACAGCCGAGCTTACCAAAGCCTGTGTTTCTATTAAATAAGGCCTTATGCCATTAATTGTTGCTGCCACGGAAATTCCGCTTAATGCTTCATCGCTATGTGAAATTAATATTTCCGAAGGATTTAATATTTCTACCAGGCCAGTACCCTGCATTTCAAAAATACCGATTTCGGAAGTTGAACCAAAACGATTTTTTGTCGCCCTTAAAATTCTATATAAATATTGCCTGTCACCTTCAAATTGCAACACCGTATCGACCATGTGCTCGAGTACTTTTGGCCCTGCAAGGCTTCCGTCCTTCACGATATGCCCGATTAATACCATAGGAATTGCATTGGTTTTTGAAACCCTCAACAAACGAGATGCACATTCGCGTATTTGCGAAACACTCCCGGGCGAAGATTCGATATATTCTGCAAAAAGGGTTTGGATAGAATCTATTATTACCAAACCCGGGTTGAAATCTTCAATACAGGCTATAATTCGATCGAGCGAAGTTTCACAAAGTATATGACAGTTCTCGTTAATCCCACCCAATCGGTCTGCCCTGAGTTTAATTTGCTCCGCACTTTCCTCTCCACTTATATAAAGTACTTTGGTGTTAGTCAATCTTAAAGCCAATTGCAGCGCAATTGTAGATTTTCCAATTCCAGGTTCTCCACCAAGGAGGATAATTGAACCAGGTACAATTCCACCTCCGAGAGTCCGGTTTAACTCAATACTTAGTGTATCAATCCTTTTTTTTTCTGAATATTGTACTTGTGAAATTGGTGTTGGTTTAATGGTACTAACAGAAGATTTATCGAAACTCCTTCCTGTTTCTTTTATGACAATTTCTTCAACAAAAGAATTCCATTCACTGCATGATGGACAGCGTCCAAGCCATTTGGGCGATTCTGCACCGCAACTTTGGCAAACAAATTTGGTTTTTGTCTTGGGCATTATTATTTTATTAATGTGCTAATATGCCAATGTGCTAATTTATTTATACAAGTAACAAGTAAATATAAATTTTTACTTATTATCCATTTTGTTAATTATTGAGGAAGTTGAATATCCTTGTACAAATGGTATGGTAAGTACTCTCCCACCTTTTTTTGTTACTATGTCATTACCAACAATGGCTTTAATTTCATAGTCGCCTCCTTTAACCAGAATATCAGGCTGGACAATTTTTATTAAGTTGTAAGGTGTTTCTTCATCGAAAATAACAATATAATCTACAAAAAACATCGATGCAAGGATTCGCGCCCTTGCTTCCTGGTCCTGAACCGGCCTGCCTTCACCTTTTAGTTTTCTTACAGATGAATCGCTATTAAGCCCAATGAATAAGAGATCGCCCAATTCATAAGCTTTCATAAGGTATTCGATATGGCCCCGATGGATAATATCGAAACAGCCATTTGTGAAAACAATTTTTTTGCCTAAGAATCGAAGCCTTGCCAAAAGCCTTTCCAGTTCAACTTTGTTGATTATTTTTGAATTTAATCTGTCGATCTGTTCCATTTTACAAAGTTTTTTCAGGAATTTTGACTTTATGTCTTTTTATAAATAAAATAATTACTGAAACCAATCCAAGTAATATAATACCGATAGCTTGTGAACCGTGGCTGAGGATAGCAAATGCCATTGCATCATTCCATGAAACAGCATAAATAGATAACGCAAGTGCTATAATTCCATGATACGCACCTATACCTGCCTGAACTGGTGCTGCCATTCCATAACTGCCGGCAATCAGGACAAATAAGGCATCGAGCAATGTTAGTTTTGATGTTGGTGCAAGAGAATAGAGGACACACCAGGCCATTATCAAATACAAGAACCAAAGGAGAAAAGTATGCAATAGAAATGCACCGATCCGTTTGATCTTGAATACAGTTTTCAATCCTTCCAATACACCTTTCCCAATTTTTCCAACTTTTCTGACAAATGTGATTCTCAATATGTTTTTACGAAATACATAAACTAAAAATAAACCTAAAATGAAAATTCCAAATGCGATCAAAACTAAAATATAGGAATTACTTACCAGAAAAGATAATTTGTGATAGGTAGGTTGAAAAATTTTTTCGGAAAAAAATCTTCCAAAAAATTTCAATTTAACCAAAATAATAGTCAGTGTGAGTAAAAAAAGAGTCAATAAATCAAATGCCCTTTCGGCAATAACTGTTCCTATTAATTCATCTGCTGGAATTTTTTCAGAACGGCTCAATACTCCGCAGCGGGTAACTTCACCTATTCGGGGAAATGCATAGTTGGCCATATAACCTATTATGACTGCATGGTAAGTATTGCCTAATTTGGGAGAAAACCCCAAGGGTTCAATCATAATATTCCATCTATAAGCCCTGACATAAAATGAAACGAATCCAAAAAGCAACGACAGCAATACAAACTCATATCGTGCTGTATATATCCTTTGCCACAAAATACGAAAATCAATACTTCGTAATGCCAGGTAAAGCAGGATAATTCCCAAACTAAGAAAAATAGTGTATTGCAGGATAGTAAAGAGAATTTTTTTCAATGACTGACTATTTAATAAGTTTATTTTTTGTTGAATCTGGAAATATTATAGCAGGTTTAAAATTTTTTGCTTCTTCAAAATCCAACATTGCATACGACATAATTATTACGATGTCGCCAACAATTACCCTACGGGCAGCTGTGTCCATTTAGTGTAATCATGCCCGATCCTCTTTCACCTTTTATAACGTATGTTTCCAAACGTTCACCATTGTTAATGTTTACAACCTGGACTTTTTCACCTTCTACTAAATTGGAAGCATCCATCAAGTCCTCATCAATAGCAATGCTGCCAACGTAGTGCAGATTAGCCTCAGTTACAGAAACAAGGTGAATTTTGGATTTTAGGACTTCTATCCACATACTAATTTATTAATGTGTTAATTTGCTGATGTGCCAATGAGCCAATGAGCCAATGTGATAAAAAATACCTGCATTCTTTATTCGTTATTAATTACTCATTATTCATTGTTCTTTAATTTATTTAAACCTTATATTATCAATCAATCTAATTCTTCCTGCTTTTACAGCAATACAGCCTACTACTCCGCTATTCTGATCCCAACTTTTAACCGGTAATAACTTTTTATCGTCAACAATTTCAAAATATTCAACTTCTAAAAATGGGTTACTATTTATCTCATCTGTTACCCACTTTATCAACTCTTCAATTTTAAATTTCGTTTGTGCTTCAACTGCAAAATTAAGAGTGCGCAAAATCAATGGCGCTGCCATGCGTTGGTCCTGACTAAGTAAAATATTTCGAGAACTCATTGCAAGGCCATCTTCTTCACGAATTATAGGACAAGGTACGATTTTTATTGATAAATTCAAACTAACAACGATGTGTTTAATAATTGCCAATTGTTGAAAATCTTTCTCGCCAAAATATGCACAATCCGGCTTAACAGAATCAAAAAGTTTAGTTACAATTTGAGCTACACCGTTAAAATGACCTGGCCTGTGCTTACCTTCCAGTACATTATCTAACCCGCCAAAATCGAAAACCCTTTTATCCGGCACTGGGTACATTTCATCAACTTCAGGACAAAAAACCAAATTGCATTCTTCAGCACTGAGAAAATTAAGGTCCTTATCAAGATTTCTTGGATAATTCTTCAGGTCTTCATTATCGTTAAACTGTGTTGGATTGACAAAAATACTTGCTACTGAAATATCATTATCCTTTCTGCATTGTTGAATTAAAGATAAGTGTCCTGAATGCAAGGCTCCCATAGTTGGGACCAAACCAATTGACTTTCCAAGTGAACGAAAATTCCTTATTAATTCAGAAATATCTTTTTTATGTTGTACTACCTGCATAGAAAAATTTTGCAAATATAAATATTATTTAAAAAGCAGATTAAACGCAAACGTTTGCAAAAATTTCAAAATTTATATCAAAACAGTTAATATGATTAATTTTTAGTAATTTTGCAGGAATTTAGATAAAATATACATTAATGGAAAGCGTAAAGGTCTTATATATTTCGCAAGAAATAACACCTTATCTTCCGGAAACAGAAATGTCAGTCATAGCACGGAACCTGCCGCAGGGAATACAAGAACGGGGAAGAGAAATCAGGACATTTATGCCAAAATTTGGTTGTATAAACGAGCGCCGGAACCAGCTTCACGAGGTTATCCGGCTTTCAGGGATGAATTTAATTATTAATGATTCGGATCACCCGCTTATTATTAAAGTTGCGTCAATCCAATCCGCCAGGATGCAGGTATATTTTATCGACAATGAGGACTATTTTCAGCGAAAGGCGATGCTTACCGATGAAAATTCAAAATACTTCACTGACAATGACGAACGCTGCATCTTTTTCTGCCGTGGGGTGATCGAAACTGTAAAAAAATTACGATGGTCACCCGATATTGTTCATTGTCATGGATGGTTTACCTCCTTAATACCTTTGTATATTAAGAAATCATACATCGATGAACCATTATTTGCAAATTCAAAAGTCGTATTTTCTATTTATAATAACGGTTATACGGAAAAATTGAATCATGCTTTTTGTAAAAAATTGATGTTTGAAGGTATTGAAGACTCTGATATAAAAATGATAAAAGAACCTACTTACAATAATTTAACAAAGTTGGCCATTAATTATTCAGATGGTATAATAATGGGCAGCGAAAATTTTGATCAGGACCTGATAACGTATATTCAGAAAAAAAAGGTCCCATGTTTATCAAATCAGACGCCAGAAAATTATATTGACGAATATTCTAAGTTTTACGATTCAATTTTAGAAAATTAATTTTAAAGTTATATGTGTGGAATAGTAGGGTACATAGGCAATAAAGAAGCATATCCTATATTAATCAATGGATTGAAACGGTTGGAATACCGTGGTTATGATTCAGCCGGTATATCTGTGCTTAATGGTACACCAAAAATTTTTAAATGTAAAGGGAAAGTCAGCGATTTAGAATCATTTGTTGAAGGGAAAGATATAAGCGGTTGTATTGGAATAGGACATACCCGTTGGGCTACACATGGTGAACCGAACGATATCAATGCACATCCGCATGAATCGATGAATGGAAAATTTGTTCTGATACATAATGGAATAATTGAGAATTATGCACCTCTTAAAAAGAGATTGGTAGACAGGGGCTATACTTTTAAAGGCGAAACAGATACTGAAGTGCTTGCCAATTTAATAGAATATATCTACCTGAAAGGTAATGTAACAGCAGAAATAGCAATTCGCCTGGCCCTTACTAAGGTGGTTGGTGCTTATGGATTGGCAATTATTTGTTCTGATGAACCCGATAAACTTATAGCAGCCCGTAAAGGCAGCCCATTGGTAGTTGGGGTTGGCGATGGTGAATATTATATTGCTTCAGATGCCACTCCTATTGTGGAACATACAAACAGCGTAATTTATTTAAATGACAACGATATTGCCATTCTCCAAAAAGATGAATTGACTTTAAAAACAATCAATAACAATCTTATAAAACCTAAAATTCAAAAAATTGATCTTGACATTGGTGAAATAGAAAAGAATGGGTTTGATCATTTTATGTTAAAGGAGATATTTGAACAACCTCGTGCAATACTTGATACTTGCAGGGGAAGGCTTGCCACAGATGGTAGTGAGGTGCATCTTGGAGGTTTGTACAGTGTAATTCCACAATTGGTAAATGCCAAACGCATTATTATAATAGGCTGCGGTACCTCATGGCATGCTGGACTTGTAGGGGAATATTTATTTGAAGAGTTAGCGCGTATTCCAGTCGAAGTGGAATATGCATCAGAGTTCAGGTACAGATGCCCGGTAATATATCCCGATGATTTTGTAATAGCTATTAGCCAAAGCGGTGAAACAGCAGATACGCTGGCAGCAATACAATTGGCAAAGAAAGAAGGAGCAACCGTACTAGGTATATGCAACGTGGTTGGTTCCAGTATCCCACGCGAAACTCATGCAGGAGTATATACTCACGCCGGCCCGGAAATAGGGGTTGCTTCAACAAAGGCATTTTCATGCCAGGTAACTGTTTTGGCTATGATGGCAATGTTGCTGGGCAAAAAACGCAATTTTCTTTCAGAAGAAACTTACAGGGATATGATTAAAGAATTACTCAGGATTCCTGATAAAATAAATTTAATCCTTCACAGGAATGAAGAAATCAGGTCTGTTGCCGAAGTTTATAAAGGTGTAAATAATTGTCTTTATCTGGGCAGGGGCAACTTGTTCCCGGTTGCTCTTGAAGGCGCCTTAAAACTGAAAGAAATTTCCTACATTCATGCTGAAGGATATCCGGCTGCTGAAATGAAACATGGGCCTATTGCCCTGATAGATGAAAAAATGCCTGTTGTTTTCATCGCTACCAGGGACAAATCGTACGAAAAAATCGTTTCAAATATTCAGGAAGTAAAAGCAAGAAATGGAATTATTATAGCAGTTGTTACAGAAGGTGATAAAATAATTAAAGGGTTGGCTGATCATACCATTGAAGTTCCAAATTGCAATGATATACTTACTCCGCTATTGGCAGTAATTCCGTTGCAAATACTTTCGTACCATATAGCTGTGATGCGTGGCTGTAGTATAGATCAACCAAGAAACTTAGCTAAATCTGTTACAGTGGAATAAAAACTAAAAATTTATTATTAGCCCTTTGAAAAATTCATCTTTTTCAAAGGGCTAATTTTTTTTATTATCACATAAAACAATATGAAGAAATATTTATATTTACATGAAACATCCATGCACTTGCGTTCACAACAAACTGATTTTCAAAATAATTTTAATCTATTCACCAATTAACGCAATTGGTTAAATTATAGGATATTAAGAAATATTAATATGTCAACATCATGAAAATAAAGAATCCTTTTCAACATCAGCAAAAAAACGGAAAACTGCGATCAGATTTAAGCAAAGGCAAACGCATCTTTTTTACAGTTATCTCGATTATTATTCCAGTTATCTTGATTGTATTGCTGGAGTTAGGATTGCGCTTGTTTCATTTTGGATATGATTTAAAATTATTCAATAAATCGAAATTATATCCCGGCTATTATGAAATTAATAACAATGTTGGGAAAAGATACTTTACAAAATTCGAAGCTACTAACCCGCCCAATGATATTTTCCGGATTAATAAACCCGATTCATGCTTTAGGATTTTTGTCATGGGCGAATCAACAACTGAAGGATTTCCATACCATTATGGAACAACCTTCTCCAGGATTCTTTATTACCGTCTTCAGGATGCCTTCCCGCACAAACGAATTGAAGTTGTAAACCTTGGAATGTCAGCAATTAGCAGCTATGCATTGATTGATTTTACAGATGAAATATTAAAACAAAAACCTGATTTAATAATTATTTATGCTGGACATAACGAATATTATGGGGCATTAGGCGTTGGTTCTGTCGAAAATGGCGGAAATGTAAGGTGGCTCAAAATCCTTAATTTAAAAATGATCCACTTTCGGACATATCAATTGTTGCAAAGAATTATAACTGGTTTTTCAAATTTGATTTCTTCTGATAAAAGCGAAAAAGGCACATTAATGGAAAGGATAGTAAAAAACAAATCAATTGAACTCAATTCCAAATTATTCAAAAAAGGTTCTGGATCAATTTAAAATTAACATGTCTGAAATAATAGAAAAAGCAAAAAAGGCTGAAGTGCCGGTAATTTTAAGCGAACAGGTTTCCAATATCAGGGACCAAAAGCCTTTTAAATCAATAAAAACAAAAGAGTTTCCAGAAGCCGATGAAGTTTTTGATCAGGCAATAAAATCAGAATCCAAAAGAGAATTCGATAAAGCACTCGAATTATATTATAAAGCAAAAGACCTTGATGCAATAAGGTTCAGGGCTCCCGAAGCACTGAACGAAGTAATTATCGGGTTAGGCAAAAAATATAATGTTTATGTTGTACCAATGAAGAAGTACTTTGAAGAAAATTCACCCAATAGATTGGTTGGCGACGACCTGATGCTTGATCACCTTCACCCAAACCTTAGCGGATATTTCCTTATGGCCGATGCCTTCTTCAATTCAATCCGAAAAGAACATCTGATTTCACCTATCTGGGATACAACATTAATAAAACCTAAAGAATATTATAGAAATAACTGGGGTTTTACAAAACTTGACAGTCTTGTTGGCGATATAAGAATTAAGAACCTTAAGAATGGCTGGCCATTCAAACCTGAAACTACTGAGAATGATTTTCTGTACACTTATCAACCGGTTTCTTACGAAGATTCTGTTGCTTTTCATTGTGCAAAGTTTAAAACCCATGTCGAGGATGAACATATTGTCCTAGCTAAATATTATGCAAACCATGGAAATAATGTTGCAGCTTTTAATGAGTACTACTCGATGATAAAAAGTTATCCTCATATTAACGACCTATATTACGATGCACTAGTTTATTTATATGCTGTCGATGATTACAGGCGGGCACTCGATTTATTGCTTTCTATACCAGATAAAGACACAAGCTTTTTTGCATTATTTCAGTTAGGTCAGATATATTTCAAGCTCAAAATGCCTGAAAAAGCAATTTCAACTTTAAAGGCAGCAAGGATAAAGATCAAGCCCGGAGATGATATCAAACCTTTATTAATTTGCTTATTCAAAGCCTACAAGCAAACTGGTAATGAAGAAAAAGTAAAGCAATTGCTTGCTCAGATAAGGGCTATAGATCCGCAATTTAATTTAGAAAATAATAAACTGGAAAATCGACTATCAGAAAATCAGGAAGTCAAAAAGTTAATCGATCAGGCAATATTTTTTGTAAAAAAGGGAAATTTCGATAAAGCGCTTGAAATACTTTATAATTCCCAGAAGATCAAGGAAACAGTGCTTTCTAACCAGTTGATAGGCAGTATCCTTTTTCAGAAAAAAGATATGAAAGCATTAATATATTATGAAAAAGCATATAAGGAATCTCCGGCAGATCCTGTTGTTCTTAATAATTTGTTTATTCTTTATTTAATGAAAAAAGATTTTGATAAAGCTTCCAAGCGCCTTGAAGAACTGAAACAGGTTTCAACTGATCATAAAAAAATTCAACGTCTTGAAAAGCTTCTTTATAATTCAGAAAAAAAATCCAATTAACAGAAACTTAAATGAGAAAATCGTTCGACATAAAAGAACATACTGATTCCGGATTGGCGTTTTTATTAATCCTCATTCTAACAGGATTGATGTTTAAATTGACTTTCATTTACAAATTGGCTGTAATTTGCATATTGTTATTAATGATTAAGCCTGCCATTTATTTCCCATTTACTTTTGTATGGTTAAATTTATCAGATTTTCTTGGCAAAATAGTTTCTAAAATTTTATTATCAATAATTTTTCTCGTGTTTGTTTTGCCTGTTGGTCTGTTTAGAAAGTTAAAAGGGAAAGATCCTTTAAAACTAAAATTGTTCCAAAAGTCAGGCCATTCAGTATTTACTGAACGAAACCATACCTTTACCAAAGAAGATTTGATAAACCCATATTAATTCTGTCTAATCCTAAAATATTTAAAAATGGAATTTTTAAAAGAACTCTGGCAATTCCTGAAAATACGCAAGAAATTCTGGCTTTTACCATTAATTATAATCTTACTTATTTTTGCTTTAATAATTATAGTTACTGCCGGGACTGCAATCGCGCCATTTATTTATACCTTGTTTTAATTTTATCATGGCCAAAGCAATCTTAGGTATTTCAGCATTTTATCATGACAGCGCTGCTGCAATTATAGTCAACGGGAAAATTGTTGCTGCTGCACAGGAAGAGCGATATACACGTAAAAAGCATGATCCTTCATTTCCATCTAATGCAATTCGATATGCTCTTGAAGAATCAGGTATAAACCCGGCAGATTTGCAATGTATTGTTTTTTACGATAAGCCTTACATAAAATTCGAACGTCTGCTTGAAACATACCACGCATTCGCACCAAGGGGACTAAAAAGTTTTATCGTTGCAATCCCTGTTTGGATCAAAGAAAAGCTTTTCATGAAAAGCCTGCTAAAGAAGCAACTGGCAAAATCGGGCATTCCAAATACAGTTCCATTGTTATTCCCCGAACATCATCTTTCCCATGCGGCCAGTGCTTTTTATCCTTCACCTTTCGAAGAAGCTGCAATATTGACTATCGATGGTGTCGGCGAATGGGCCACAACAACTCTCGGGTTTGGAAAAGGCAGGGATATCACAATTCTTAAAGAGTTGCACTTCCCACATTCAATTGGATTGCTATATTCTGCTTTCACTTATTATTGTGGTTTCAGGGTAAATAGTGGCGAATATAAGCTTATGGGTCTTGCGCCTTATGGCATCAAAGGTTCAGAAAGGGTTAAAGGGTACATGTCAATTATTCTGAATGAACTTATTGATGTAAAGTCAGATGGCTCATTGCTGCTCAATATGGATTATTTCAATTTTGCCACAGGGCTTACCATGTGCAATGACCAAAAGTGGGAAAAACTTTTTGGTATGCCACGCAGGAACGAAGAAACAGAATTATCGCAGTCCTACATGGATATGGCATTGGCCATTCAGCAGGTTACAGATGAAATAGTATTGCGACTTGCAAAAACTGTTTCGGAACTTACAAACTGCAAATACCTTGTGATGGCTGGTGGAGTGGCATTAAATTGCGTTTCGAACGGTAAAATTTCAGAGAGCGGGCTTTTCGAAGATATATGGATACAGCCGGCTGCCGGCGATGCCGGTGGCGCTATTGGAGCAGCACTTGCAGGTTGGTACCTTTCTTTTAATAATCCCCGAATAATTGAAATGCCCGATTCGATGCAGGGCTCGTACTTAGGTCCCGATTTTTCTGATAAGGATATTGAAAAACTTATTGTAGGAAACAACCTGAAAGCTGAATATTTCAGCAATTTCGATGAAATAGCTGGTAAAGTTGCCCAGTTATTAAACACTGGTAAAGTTGTTGGCTGGTTCCAGGGAAGAATGGAATTCGGGCCGTGCCCTGGGTAACCGTAGTATTTTAGGTGATGCGCGTAACCCGGAAATGCAGAAGAAAATGAACATTAAAATCAAATTCCGCGAAAGTTTCAGGCCATTTGCCCCGGCTATTCTCGAAGAGGATATTGCTGAATTTTGCGAATATAAAACAGTTTCTCCTTATATGCTTCTTGTAATGCCTGTAAAGCCTGACAGGTGCATTTCTTTGCCGGAAAATTACAATTCTACTGATTTGTATTCACGCCTCTATTTTCAGCGTTCCGATATTCCGGCTGTTACCCATATTGATTATTCTGCAAGGGTTCAAACTGTAAATAAAAAAACAAACGAACGGTTCTGGAAAATAATCTCGGAATTTAAAAAGTTGACCGGTTACGGGATTGTAATCAATACCAGCTTTAATGTGCGTGGCGAACCTATCGTGTGCACTCCGTCAGATGCATTGCGTTGTTTTATGAACACTGAAATCGATTTCCTGGCAGTTGGAAATTATCTTTTTGATAAAAGCGAATTAATGCATTTGAAAGAGAAATTTTCTGAAAATTATAAATTTATACCGGATTGATTTGAAAATATTTTAATTCGGGCCAACTACCTCAACCCAACCCTCTCCACCCGGAGAGGGAGTTCCCCTTCTCCAAATGGAGAAGGGGTTAGGGGATGAGGTTTTAAATGAACCATCTTAAATATATATTCTGTAGCATGTCTGCCAATGTAAACATAGAAAAAAGCTGGAAAAAACTTTTAAATGAGGAGTTTGGGTCACAATACTTTTCATTATTAAAAGAATTCCTCGTTGAAGAGAAAAAACATCATACAGTTTACCCACCCGGAAAATTTATTTTCAATGCTTACGATTCTACACCGGTGGAGAAAGTTAAAGTAATATTGCTTGGGCAGGACCCTTATCATGGTGAAGGCCAGGCGCACGGTTTATGCTTTTCAGTTCAGTATGGCATAAAACCACCGCCATCGCTTGTAAATATTTTTAAAGAACTAAACGGCGACATCGGTATTAATTTACCTAGTCACGGGAACCTCCAAAAATGGGCAGCACAGGGAGTATTGCTCCTGAATGCTACATTAACAGTAAGGGCAAACCAGCCCCGTTCGCATTTTAACAAAGGCTGGGAAAAATTTACCGATGCAACAATCAAAAAAATCAGTGAAACCAGGAGTAATCTTGTTTTTCTGCTTTGGGGAAATGATGCGAAACTAAAAGAACCGCTCATCGATACTTCAAAACACATGGTTTTAAAGGCTGCCCACCCATCGCCATTCTCCGCAAATAATGGTTTTTTCGGATGCCATCATTTTTCAAAAACAAATGCTTATTTAGAAAATCATGGGTTAGCACCAATTGACTGGAGTTTAGAATGAAACATCCATGAACTATCTTTCACAACAAGGATATGAATATAAAATGGATGTTCCATGAGAATCAACTATATGATTATTAAATATTTAACTTATATATTCTCATGAAAATAACTATATTGACCGATAATGCTGCCGGTTCCAGATTTATTGCCACTCATGGTCTTTCTTATTACATCGAAGCCGATATCAATATTTTATTCGATACAGGACCGGACAATACATTTTTAGAAAATGCAAAACGGCTAAACCTGGAACTTAACCCTGATATGGTAGTTCTCAGCCACGGGCATTGGGGCCATGGAAACGGGTTGGAATATTCATCTGGGACAAAACTTGTCTGCCATCCGCAGTGTTTCAGAAACAGGTTTAGCAAAACAAAAAATATTTATGTCGGGTTAAACAAAAGCAAAAATGAACTTTCCCGTAATTTCGAAATTATTACTTCAGAAAAACCATACATACTATCAAACCAAGTTACTTTCCTTGGCGAAATACCACGTTTAAATGACTTTGAAGCTAAAACAACAGATTTTACTGATAAATCTGGCAATGACGATTTTATCCCTGACGATTCAGCTATAGCAATAAAAATTGATAATGGCCTGGTGATTATCAGCGGATGCGCATATGCAGGCATTTGCAACACCATAGATTATGCAATAGAAGTTACAAAAATATCGGAAGTGAATGCAGTATTTGGTGGTTTTCATCTTAAAACAGACGGGTAGTGTAACCCAAATAACTATCGAATATTTTAAGAAGCTGGGAATTGAAAAAGCTTATCCTTCTCATTGCACTTCTTTGCCTGCATTGTCAGAATTTTATAAAACTTTCAAGCTTTCTCAGGTAGTGACTGGAAATTATTATTACTTTTAAATTGGATTTAGAAATATCATTTTCTTATTCTTTCATTAATAAAAGATTCTTTTAGTTTCAAAAGATGAGAATAAAAAATTTGACTGTAATTGTAATGTCATTTGCAATGCTAGGATGTCATGCCCACAATCCGCCACTGGAAACGGTCCCGGAAGTTGATCTTAAAAAATATATAGGTGTTTGGTACGAGATAGCTGCATTTCCACAGTCTTTCGAAAAAGGTTGCAGGTGCACTACTGCCGAGTACCAGTTAACAGGCAAAAATTATGTTAAAGTAATTAACAAATGTCAGAAACCCGGTAAATTTTCAAAAGCTGAAGGCAAAGCTTTTATAGTCCCGAATTCAGGAAATGCAAAACTAAAAGTCCAATTCTTCTGGCCCTTTAGAGGTGATTATTGGATAATTGAGTTGGATAAAGATTATCAATGGGCTGTTGTCGGCGAAGCAAGCAGGAAATATTTATGGATACTTGCCAGGAACCCATTTTTAGATGAGACAGTTTACAAAAACCTCCTAAAACGTGTCTCGGATAAGGGATTTGATATTTCAAAAATTCAAATTACAAAACACGATTGCAACTGACCAATTGCTAATATTGTAATAACATAGCGCAGCTAAAGCTACAAACAATAGAACGCGGATGACGCAGATTTAACAGATTTACATGGATTTTGAGAGCAAAGTTTGCTAAATAAACAAAGTTTTACAATGTAATAGTATAAACAGAATAATACAAATCATCACTATTATTTTGTTATTCATTAATTCCTTTTATATATTTAATGTCGCAAATTATTAAAAATTAAAATATGTTGTCGGGCAAATATCCAATAGCATTCATACCCGCAGTTCTTTTTGTACTATTTACAGGCTGCAGGAATGAATTGTCTGAAAATAAGTCAATGTATGAAGTCGATAGCACAAAAACCGAAGATGAGACTGTAAAAAAAGCCAAAAGCATTTTCTATCAGATGTACATGCCCAGTGAGATGTACAAAGTATTCGAAAAATCGGGGGCAATTTATGATCCTGAAATATTAAACCCGGTCGAAAATGTTAACCTTTATGAAACCAGCACCAAAGCAGCGTTAAACCTGGGTATTTACGGAGTTGACATGAGCTATAATAAAATGTTTGGACAAAACCAAAAGACTTTGCTTTACTTCACTGTAATACATAAACTATCCCAGCAATTGGGCATTCCCGACAACCAATTTGCACTGGCCTTAAAAAAGATGGAAAAAAATATTGCAAATCGTGATTCATTAACGGAATACGCTACTGATATTTACAGGTCGACAAACCATTTTCTTAATGAGAACGACCGTCAGTCAACTTCTGCGATGATAATAGCAGGCGGCTGGGTTGAGGCCCTTCTATATAGCCTCTAAAATTGCTGACGAGAATACTTCGAACGATGAAATAGTTGAACGTATAGCTTTTCAAAAATATTCGCTTCATACACTTATATCATTAATGAGCAATTACCAAAGCGACCTGGTTGTTGCAAAATACGTCCTGATGCTGAAAACATTAAAACGGTCATTCGATAAATTCGAAATATTTTACAAGCGTGGCGATGTAAATATAGATACTGTAAATAAATTAATTAACGCTAATAAAATTGATTTCAATATAAAAAAGGATGATGTTAAAAACATCAAATTAATTATTAAAGAAATTAGAGACGATATAGTGGAGTAGGTTTTGCAAATGATATTGGAAATTGGTCATTGCAAACAGGGCAACTTTTATTTCGTGTTTTGAAGTGAATTCTCTACGCTTTTTTCTGAATATCTTCATTCAAATTTATCCTATTATCCGCAAGTTGTTAGTTATGATGTTGATAATGACAGCCCTTCGACTTCATTCAGGTTGACAACAGACTGAGCGAAGCCGAAGTCAGACCGGGTAAACGAAAAAGACTTGCGGATTTAAGGTTAATCACTATATTCGTTAATCAGATCAAGTAAAAATATACTTAATTTTTAAACGACTTTAAACGAAAATATTTTGCTTCTGCAATTATACACATATAGAAAGGAAAACATTAATAAAAGGAAATGGTATGCTGTTTATGTCAAATCGCGAAATGAAAAAAAAGTATTTGCTAACCTCCTTGAGAACAATATTGAATCGTACCTGCCGCTTTTAAGGACACTTAAGCAATGGAAAGACCGCAAAAAATTAGTGGATATCCCGTTATTCAATTCATATATTTTTGTTTATGCAGATGTTTTGGAACAGTTCAAAGTCAGGCAGGTTCAGGGAATAGTAAAATTTGTAAGTTTTGAAGGGAAACCTACTTCAATTCCCAACGAACAAATCAAAAGCCTTAAACTGTTATTACAATCTACTGAAAAGTTTGAAATAGGTTATGATAAAATCGAACTGGGCGAAGAAGTAGAAGTTTATAAAGGCACACTGAAAGGGTTCAGGGGAACTCTTACAAAATACAAAGGCAAAAAGAAAGTCCTTCTCCGGATCGATGCATTAAATCAATATCTCATGATAGAAATTCAACTTTCAAATCTTAAAAAGATTTAAGACCCCATCTCTTCTCTTTTATCAACTTCAATTCCCGTTTCACGAACAAATATTGTAAATTTGTAATTGTTGGAAATATTAATAAATAACTAAAATTGTCAAACTATATTTTATTTGTTGATTTTGGTAAATGTCAAATTTCAAGTAAGTTTGGAAGGAAATATTAATTAAGGTTGTGGGAACAGGATAAAACCTTTACACAACTTTTTTGTTTTTATAATAACCGCTTAAACCTTATTAGGTTGCAAAAAAAACATGTAACTGACCGGGCGAAGCTATGAAAATTAATCAATAATTTATTGATAATGCAGGAAAATTCACCTGAAATAAAGCAATTCATTCGGGATTACAGTTATTTGTTCTGGTACACCCCCGAAAAAGTTAAAGAAAATATTAGCAATGAATTTCTGGTTGAAACTATTTTAAATTATGGCGATTTAAAAGCAATAAAAAGACTATTTAATATTATAGGAGTAAAACATGTTGCCGAAATTTTTTTTAATTCCATAAATATAAGCCCACGCAGACGAGGTAATTACTTTGACCTGACTTTAAATTACTTTACACTTTATTTCAATAAACATGTTCAACAATATACTAAATAAAGACCAAGTTGAAATACTTCCATTTTTGAAACTATTCAACAGATCGTTTTATTTGGTTGGAGGGACAGCAATAGCTCTACATTTGGGACATAGGCGTTCTATCGATTTTGATCTTTTTACGTTTTCGGGAATTAACAAAAGCAGGATTAGAAGCCATTTAAATAGTATCCCATTTAAAAAAATACCTGTTTTCGAAGACTTTGACCAAATGCACCTTTTGCTTAACAATGTTAAAGTTACATTTTTCACGTACCCATATAACATCCAACACACTATTAAAATCGAGAATTCAATTACGATTCCATCTTTAGGCTATTTAGCTGCCATGAAAGCTTTTGCTCTAGGCCGCCGGTCGAAGTGGAAAGATTATGTTGACTTGTTTTTTATACTGAAAGATTATTTTTCTGTTAACGAAATTTCAAAATTGGCAAATGAAATATATAAGGATTCGTTTTCAGAAAAGCTTTTTAGGGAACAACTGGCATTTCATAAAGATATCGATTATTCAGAAACTGTCGAATACATTAATCAACCTGTTCCTGAAGACGAAATAAAACAATTTCTTATCGACAAAGCGCTTGATTGGTAAAATGCAGAAGCAATAATTTATAATAGGCAACTTTACTTTTAGAAAAATTACATGTACATACTTGGATTAAATGCATATCATGGCGATTCGGCCGCATGTATTATAAAAGACGGCGTTATTATTGCAGCTACCGAAGAAGAACGTTTTCGAAGGTTAAAGCATTGGGCCGGTTTTCCAACGCAAGCTATACAATTTTGCATGAGAGAAGCCGGAATCAACTTTGAACAACTCGACTATATCGCCGTTTCGCGCGACCCGGATGCAAATTATTACCGCAAAGTATGGCATGCGCTCACGCATCCGCAGAAGTTGGGGAATATCATCAACCGCTACACGAATGGCAAAAAAGTGTTCAACCTTTCGGGGGATTTTAAGGAATATCTGGGTATAAATAATGAGCAGTTAAAAAATAAAATTATTCATGTAGAACACCATCGCAGCCATATTGCAAGTGCTTATTATGCTTCGCCATTCGAGGAATCGGCCATTCTTTCGATTGACGGGTTTGGCGACTTCTCATCAACTATGCTCGCACATGCAAAAGGGAATGACATCAGGGTTTTAAATAAAGTTACCTATCCCCATTCATGCGGGATATTTTACACGGCTTTTACACAATTTCTTGGATTCCCGTATTATGGCGACGAATACAAAGTGATGGGACTTGCACCCTATGGAGAGCCAGTATATTTTGAAAAATTAAGAGATCTGGCTCATCTGAAACCGAACGGGCTTTTTTCTCTTGACCAGGCTTATTTTAATGTTGTTACAAAGGGTGTGGATATGAGCTGGGACAAAGGCATGCCCAACATAGGCCCATTATTCTCGGACAAGCTTATAAAAACATTTGGGAAACCCCGGGATAAAAATGAACCGTTGACGCAAGAGCATAAAAACCTCGCTGCATCAGTACAAAAAATGTGCGAAGAAATCATATTTCATGCGTTGGACTATTTGTATAAAACAACATCCTGCGACTGCATCTGCATTACAGGTGGCGTAGCCCAGAACTCCGTTGCCAATGGTAAAATAAAGCAACGCACCCCTTTTAAACATGTTTACATCCCGTCAGCAGGGCATGATGCCGGGACAGCAATGGGTTCGGCATTTTATCATTACTTTGATACACTTAAAAATAAAAGGCAGGAAGCGATATATTCGGCCTTTACAGGAAGCCACTTCTCAGCCACTGAAATTGTTGCATTGTTGGATGCAAAACAAATTAAATACGAAGTTGCTGAAACGGATGAACAGTTATATAATATAGTTACAGATCAGTCTGATAAATGCCGGCGTTGTGGGCTGGTTCCAGGGCAGGGCCGAATTTGGCCCACGCGCGTTGGGAGCCCGATCCATTTTAGCCGATCCCAGCAGGCAGGATGCAAAAGACCTGATCAACAGTAAAATAAAGCGCAGGGAAAGTTTCAGGCCATTTGCCCCTTCTATTCTCGAAGAATTTGTGGAAGAATATTTTGAAATGAACGATACAGCCCCTTTTATGGAGAAAGTCCTTCCTATAAAAAGCGAAAAACGTTCAATAATTCCTGCTGTAACACATGTAGATGGTTCGGGCAGGTTGCAGACCGTAAGCAAAAAGGTTTCACCCAGATATCACGGGCTTATCGATGCTTTCAGAAAGAAGACTGGTATCCCGCTTTTGCTGAATACTTCATTTAATGAAAACGAACCCATAGTTAATAATCCGGAAGAAGCTTTAGATTGCTTCCTGCGTACAAAAATGGATATGCTGGTAATGGAAAATGTGATTATAAAAAGATGATCTGGATTGACCGGACTTTCCCTTCTCAAATACTTTATTTTAATAAATTTTAGACCCTAAATTAAATGCTTCCTCCCGGTATCCGAAAAGAAATATTTTGGGACATTGATGTTCAGTTATTAAATGCAAAAAAAAATAAATAATTACAAGAACCCACAACGGTTTTTTCCACAAGCGGTTATAAAAATCGGTCGATTCATTAACGATGCTGATATTGTTTCGTCGGATATTGTAGAAGGGAACTTGTTTCAACAAGCCGAAAATACACTTGCAATTTTAAAAACCAAATACCTTATAAGCCCGAATAATTACGAAGGTATTCATCGGCGCGAGCTATTGGAATATCCTTACGAAGCATTGCGTGAAGCCGTTTTTAATGCCCTCATCCACCGCGATTACAATACAACCTCGGCTATACAGATTAAAATTTACAACAACAGCCTTAGTATAGCCAATGAAGGCAAATTGCCACCCGAAATTACAATTGCCGATTTAAGGCGCGAGCATTTATCTAAACCCCGGAACAAACTTTTGGCCGATATCTTTTATAAAGCCGGAAATATTGAAACCTGGGGAATGGAAACATTGAAAATTATTCGTGAATGTAAAATAGCGCATATCCCCGAACCTACATTTTATGAACAACATGGAGTTGTTAAAATTGTTTTTGAGTTGGCCGGTGATACTGTTAAATTTCAAAATGGCGAATTAAATGGCGAATTAAACTATGGACAAACTTATGATATCTCCAAAACCCGAATTTGATATTACAAAACTTTCGACACACCTATTTTGGGATGTTGACCCCAAAAAATTGGATGCTGAACGAAATATAAAACTTATTATTGGCAGGGTACTCAATTATGGCTTACTTACCGACTGGTATTATATAAAAAATTATTATGGATCGCAAATAATTTACAATGTAGCCCAAACAATCAGCGATCTGGAACCTAAATCAATGACTTTTATTTCAATGCTATCGAATGTACCTAAAGAACATTTTAAATGTTACACTTCAATACAATTACCCCACAAACACTGGAACTTTTAGTAAAAATCCAACAAATTGGGGAGTTTTCGAAATTAAGGCTGGTAGGCGGTACTTCATTGGCTATGCAAATTGGTCATCGGCAAAGTATTGATATTGATTTGTTTGGTGAATTGAATTGCGATGAGTATGTATTAAATCAAAATTTGAATTCGGTTGGTGAAGTGGTTCAATTAAAAAAATCGAAAAATATCAATATATATTCCATAAATAATATAAAGGTCGATATTGTAAACTATCCATATCAATGGATTAATTCAGCAATTCATCATTCAGCTATTGTTTTAGCTGATAAAGCCGACATAGCAGCAATGAAATTATCAGCAATATCAGGCAGAGGTTCAAAAAAAGATTTTATCGATTTCTATTTCTTGTTAAACCACTATTCACTTCTGGAAATGCTTACATTTTATAAAAACAAATATTCTGATGGTTCAGAATTTATGGTATTACGAAGCCTGACTTATTTTGAGGATGCTAACGATGACGAACAACCCATTATGTTTTATAATGTCGATTGGGAAGAAATAAAAGAAAAAATAAGAAATGAAGTAAAAAGAATCTCATAAGTGAAAACACAAAAAAACATGCTAAAAAAAATAATGCATAATAACCAATTGCTGGCCATTATTATTTCCAATAAACCTGCTGGCGCTGACATGTCGTCCGTACCTTAACCAAAAATAAATTCATTATATTTACTTATAAGAAAAACCTAAAATAATGCATATACAATCGTTTCCATATTACCTTTTTTGGAATTATGCAATAAATGCCGATTTACCAGAAAGTATCGTGTTAAAACAAGTAATACAATATGGCGACCTGCCAGATATAGCTTTGCTTTGTAGAACCTGTTCTGCTAAAGTAATACGTGCGGCTATAAAGCAAATGGATAATTCGGGAATGTGGCAAAAACGAGTGAACGCGCGCTTGCATGGTATACTTTTGAATAACCGTGGCGTAAACATAGCAAGGTAAATAAAAGCTTTTTTATTAAATTTGTACAATTAAAAAAATACCATGTTACTTCAAATTAGCAATAAAAGCCAACAGGCTAAGGCATTTATAGAATATGCCGAAACATTATCATTTGTGAAAGTTGTAAAAGATGTAAAAAAAACTAAACAGCCATCTTTACAATTAAAAAAAGCGATTATTGAAGCCGAAGCAGGGAAAACCGTTAAGTGTGAAAGCGTAAAAGATATGATGCAAAAATTGAATGCTTAATGTACACACTTGAATTTACAAATCAGTTTAAAAAAAGCTACAAACTAATGATAAAACGAGGCATTGACCCCGATATATTTGAATTGGTTTTGAACATGCTTTGCTCTGGTAAAACCCTACCAGCTAAACATAATGAACATAAACTAAAAGGCAACTATTCCGGATATTTTGAATGTCACATACAACCCGATTGGATTCTCGTTTACAAAAAGATTGAAGAAACACAAACAATCATTTTTACTGATACCGGAACACATTCCGTCTTGTTTTAATTTTCTGGAAAAAATTTTGCTTTTGTCAACCTTCGGTTCAATTTTCTAGTCAAGATAACGTGCAAAAAATAATTATAGTTAACACCCACCCTATTCAATACTTTGCCCCATTATATAAAACGATGACAGAGGAAGGCCTGGATGTTGAAGTTTGGTATTGCTCTGACGAAAGCATACGGGGAGAAATTGATAAAGGTTTTGAAACATTGGTCAAGTGGGATATTCCTTTGTTGGAAGGTTATCCATTTCGTTTTTTTAGAAACTATTCCTGGAAGCCCTCAATATACAGTGGTTTTTGGGCCTTATCAACCTGGGTATTTTAAAGGAACTGGTAAAAACCAAAAAAAGTATCGTGTGGGTACATGGCTGGGCCAATTTTATAAACATAGCAACGATAATATTTGCAAAGCTCAGGGGAAATAAGGTTTTTTTAAGGGGAGAAAACCCGCTTAACCAGGAACTATTAAAGTCCGGGACGAACAGGTTGATAAAAAAAGTATTCCTTCAATATTTTCTTTTTAAGTTAATCGATAATTTTTTATATATAGGGAAACAAAACAAGGCTTTCTATAAATATTATGGTGTAAAAGAGGATCAATTCATTTTTGCCCCTTACTCTGTCGACAACGATCGGTTCCAGAGGGCTGCCCTTGAATTATTGCCCCGCAAAGATGTGTTAAGGAAAGAACTTGGGTTACCTGTTGATGCAAAAATTATTCTCTATTCCGGTAAGTACCTGCCAAAGAAGAGGCCGATGGATTTA
>CAVSGB010000158.1:0-12504 GCA_963726845.1 uncultured Bacteroidota bacterium
AATGAACGATAATTTCATCGATTACGTAAAAATTTTTTTTCGATCCGGAAAAGGTGGGGCAGGAAGTACACACTTGCACCGTGAAAAATTTATTGCAAAAGGTGGCCCGGAGGGTGGGGATGGAGGACGCGGAGGCCATATAATCCTCAAAGGCGATAAACAACTTTGGACATTGCTTCATCTTAAGTTCCGTAAACATGTTCATGCAAAAGATGGGGTTGCTGGAAGTTCTGCACAAAAAACCGGCGCTGATGGAGAAGATATTATTCTTCATGTGCCTCTTGGAACAATGGCAAAGAATACCGAATCAGGTGAAATACTATGTGAAATAACTGAAGAAAACCAGGAATTTATTATAGCCAAAGGTGGTCGAGGAGGCCAGGGCAATACTCATTTTAAATCTGCTACAAACCAAACACCACGTTTTGCTCAACCCGGCGAACCAGGTATCGAAGGTTGGTTCATCCTGGAACTGAAGATACTCGCCGATGTTGGCCTGGTTGGATTTCCCAATGCTGGAAAATCTACATTGCTCTCAGTGTTATCATCTGCGAAACCTAAGATTGCCGATTACCCTTTTACCACTTTAGTACCTAATCTTGGCATTGTCAAATATCATGATAACAGATCTTTTATAATGGCCGATATACCAGGTATTATTGAAGGTGCAAGCGAAGGCCACAGTTTAGGGCTCAGGTTCCTGAAGCATATCGAAAGAAATTCCATGCTCCTTTTTATGGTTCCTTCAGATTCAGAAAACATAAGGAAAGAATATGAAATTTTATTGGCTGAGTTAGAAAAATATAATTCTGAATTGCTTGACAAAAAACGCGTGCTTGCAATTACAAAGTGTGATTTGATTAATGCTGAGATGCAAAAGAAATTAGTAAAAAATCTTCCTGACCTTCCATATATGTTAATTTCATCCAAAACCAATATTGGAATAATTAAATTAAAAAATTTGCTTTGGTCTGAATTAAATTCTTGATTATTGTTTTAGAAAAATATTAATTAGTGTGTTTTCCGGATATCAAAAAAAATATTATTCTGTATTTGGCCCTAACTCTTGGTTATTGATTTTTAAATCTTTTTTTAATGATAGAAAAATTAAAAAGCATTGATACCAATCTTTTATTAGCAATAAATGGTCATCATTACGATTGGCTTGATACGGCAATGTGGTACATTTCCGGCAATTTGATTTGGGTTCCGCTTTACCTGGCTTTGCTTGCGGCTATAATTTATAAATATCGTTTAAAATTCTGGATTGTTTTGATAGGTATTGCATTGGCGATTTTTATTGCAGATCAGGTTTCGTCGGGCATAATCAAACCACTCGTCGGAAGGCTGCGCCCTTCGCACGAACCTTCACTTGCCGGCATGTTGCATCAGGTACATGATTATTCAGGCGGTTTGTTCGGTTTTGTTTCTTCTCATGCCGCCAATACTTTTGCAGTAGCTGTTTTATTAATGCAGATTTTTCGAAATCGTATATTCACAATTTGTATTTTAATTTGGGCTTCTGTTGTGTCTTTCAGTAGGATTTATTTAGGTGTACATTATCCTGGAGATGTTCTTTGTGGGGCTTTAATTGGAATTCTGACAGGATTTGCTGTTTCATATTTTACTGAAAAAGCGCTTGCTAAAGACATCTTCAGTACTGAAGAAAAGAATAGCCGATACATTCAATATTAATAAGAACTTCTTTGAATAAATATTATGTGATACTTGGAATACCTGCTAATTCAGGCCTCGAAGATATTAAGAAAGCTTATCGGAGGCTGGCTCATGAATTTCACCCGGATGTTAGCAGGTTGCCCGATGCACGCGAACGTTTTATAGAAATAAATGAAGCTTACGAATATCTTACAAACAAACTTAAGCTGGAGCAGGCTTTAAAGGTACATTATAACAACGAAAATGAAGAAACTGCCCAGGACATTATCGATGCATGGCTTGCCGGAGAACGTGAACGAGTGCGTGCCAGGGCAAAAAAATATGCTGATATGAAATATCGGAATTTCAAAAAATCTGAAGCATATCGTGCATCTTTAAAAATGGATTATTCGTTGCAGATTGCCGGTTTAATTTTAGGAAGTATCGTAATAGTTGGTTGTATCTTGGGTATATGGAGCCAATGGAAATCAAACCCAGTCTTTGTAGATGCCGGTTATATCATAAGGTCCATGATTGTCTCTTTGGTTGGATTTCTGATGGTTGCTTATTCCGGGTATATGATATTTAAAAGGTCAACATCGAAAACCAGAAAGCATTAATCGTTTAATTTTAGAAGTTCATTTGGTATATTGACCAGTATTGTTTTTTGGGCATCATTTATTTCAACAATATTAAATTCATTAACTGGAATTAGAATTTCACGTTTATTGTTGAAAACCTGAAGTAAATAATTCTCCTGGTAATTTAGGATAGTTTTTGCTATACCAATTTTACCATGTTTTAAGTCATTAATAATATATCCATCAATATTGAATTGTTCAAAAGGTTTTGTTTTTTTATTGCTATTTGAAGATTCTATCAATACTTCGATGCCAATTAACTTCTGCACCTCTTCTGAAGAATTAATATCGGCCAATTTGACAATTGCACTGGTTTCAGTGCGCAATTTAATATTGGAAACAAAAAACGGAACAGGAAGCCCTTCGATAAGAAAGAACAGCCATTCCGTTTTTTCAAATTTTTTTTTCAAATTTTCATCGGCCACAAGCAATGCTCCGCCTTCAAAGCCATGTAACCTCGTTAGCTTGCCTATTGGCCGGTAGTATTTAGCTACCATTTACAGAAAATCAATTTACAGCTTCTTCTGCAGTTTCAGCAGGCTTGGCATTAGCTTCTGCATTTTTCTTTGCTATTGCTGCAGCTTTGGTTTCGCGTGCCTTATTTTCGGCTACCAATTGCTGCTTTTTAACAGTTTCCTTGCTGTTTTTTGAAGCTTCAATTTGCTGTTGCAGTTTAGAGTCCTTTTCATTTACCCATGCCTGAAACTTAGAGTCGACCTGTTCTAAAGTAAGCGCATTTTTCTTTACGCCATTTAGAAGATGGTTTTTGTAAAGTACTCCTTTTTCAGAAAGGAGGCTACGGCATGTGTCTGTAGGTTGAGCGCCAGTTTGCAGCCAATACAATGCTCTATCAAAATCAATTTCAATAGTAGCAGGATTTGTTTTAGGGTAATATTTACCCAATCTTTCGATGTATCTGCCATCTCGTGGCGCCCTGCTATCAGCTACCACAACGTGGTAGAAAGGAATTTTTTTACGTCCCTGACGGGATAATCTGATTTTTACGGGCATAACTTAACGCATTTAATAATTAGACCTACTTTTATTTTGGTCTGCAAAGATAGAATTATAATTTAAAAATCAGTATTGTTAATTTAAAGAAAAAAATTATGAGAGGTTATAGATTCACTTCATTAAAACCTTAAATCCATATGATTGAAGTTAATTTGCTGAAAGTCACAGGGAGACTAAAAACATTTTAGTTCATTTAAATTATTGAACTTTAATAAGTCACCCCGTGACTTGCGGATTTTAGGTAAAATATAAATTAATGAAGATTAAAGAAATTTTAAGAATAGCAGGCATAATCTTTGCACTAAATGTATAGAATATAAATCACTAAGGTTATGAAAACACATTTGATAAAAAAAACGATAGTGCTTGGGGCAATATCAATGATTTCATTTTCCTGCTCATCATTATATCATTTCAAGTTGTCTGTCCTTAAACCGGCTGGGCCAATTTACCCCAACGGATTCAAAAAATTGATATCATCAATCATAGCTACATTCCCAACTATGCATCTTTTAAAGATGAAGAGGGAAAAGCAATAATTGGTTTCGACAGTACTTTCTCCTGGCAATATATTACTACATTGAATTCGCTATTAGCAAATTCTCCGAGGTTTGAGGTAAAGAAAATTTATAATGCACCAAAATCTTTCAGATCAAGAGGAAAAGACCTGGAATTAAAACTTGCCGATAGCATTTGTAAAAAAGACAGTGTTGATGCGGCAATTATTCTTGAAAAATATTTGATCGATAATGTCAGGTCTTCTGAAAATGTAGATTTCTATTATTCACGAAATACTACTTCATTAGGTAGTATCGTATTTTGGAAAATTTATGATGTAAGAACCCGTAAAATTATTGACAAATATATAATCAGGGATTCGACAAATGTTTATAATTTTTCACCTTACTGGGGTTTTAGGAGATCTGTAAACATACTGGATAAAACCCTTGCATCGGCTAACAGTGTCGCAATAAACTATGCCCAAAGGATCGCCCCCGAATGGTATTCTGAAGACAGGTATTTGTATTGCTTAAACAATGATAATTTTAATTATGCAATTGCAAATATTAAACAAAATAATTGGGACAAAGCAATTAGTTGTTGGGAAAGTTGTGTTAGCTCGGAAAATAAAAACATAGCATCGAAAGCAGCTTTCAACATTGCAATTGCTTATGAAACAAAAGACGAATTAAATATTGCAATTGAATGGGCTGCAAAATCGTTTCTTTTATTTAATAATCCGGCAAGTGAAAAATATATTGAAGTTTTAGAGAAAAGGATAGAAGATAATAAAATATTAATAGAACAACTACAGGCATCGTTGCAAAATAAACCTTCAAAAAAATAAAAAAAGATGAACTAAACCCTTTATTTGAGGCCTCAAGCGGAATGTAACATATTTCTTATATTTTTACTCCAATCACAAGAATATCGTCAACTTGTTGATTTTTACCTTGCCAATTTATTAGTGTAGATTCCAATTTTTTTTGCTGGTTTTCCATAGTTTCGTTTTGAAGAGAAATCAACAAGTTTTGAAATCTTTTTGATTTAAATGTTTCATTGTTTTCCCCACCGAATTGAGATGTATAACCATCTGAAAAAATATAGATACGATCATTTGTGTTAAGTTGAACTATATTATTATGAAATGGCTCATGGTCTTTTGGATAAACTCCAATAGGCATATGATCAGCCTTTACCTCTTTTAATTCAAACATTTTTGTTATTTCATTTTCACTTATCAGATAAAGTGAGTTAAAAGCCCCTGAAAACTGCAAAATTCTATTTTCTTTATTGATAATACAAACAGCAATGTCCATCCCATCCTTTTGTTCACTTATGACACCTGTTTGACCCAACGAAGCCTTTACATGATGGCGTAATTCATTTAAAATAGTATCCGCTTGCAATATTTTATGATGGATAATAATTTCATTAAGTAGTGTTATGCCAAGCATACTCATGAATGCACCTGGTACACCATGACCAGTACAATCGGCAGCTACAATGACAAAACTATTTTGTAATTCATTAAACCAATAGAAATCACCACTTATAATATCTTTAGGTCTGTATAATATAAAACTATCAGGGAAATTTGAATTCAAAATCTCGATTGGTGATAAAACAGCAGATTGTATTTTTTCAGCGTAATGAATGCTATCAGTTATTTCTTTATTCTTTTTTGCAATAACATCAAGTTGTATTGAAATTTCCTCATTTTGCTGGTTAACTTTATCATTCAACACCTGTAATTCTTCATTTTTTTGTTCAATTTTTCTTTCGTACATCCGACTTATCCTTCGAGCAGTTATGGATGCAGCAAAAGCAATAATTAAGCCTAAAAGTAAAGAACCTAAAATATAGCGAAACCTCAATTCTTTAATCTCTTTAGAAATAGAATCGATATTTTCATGGGCATTTACAAACCAATCAGTGCCTTCAATAGGAATTGTATAAACTATATCAGTTCTGGATTTACCTTGAATAAATATTCCACCTGCTGGCTTGTGTTTGCTATATACATCACTTATATAATTATCAGTATTTGAATTTATGTTTTGAAAAACAAATTCGTTAGTAAATCTAACCCCAATTGCCTTAGCATCAGGGTGACATACTAATTGCATTAGTTTTGTATCATACATACATAAAAAACCTTTATCATATTGAGTCCCAACAATTGAAGATTGGAATTCATTTTTTATTGATTCGAAGGGTACTTCTCTGTTTATTTCACTTTTAATATAATTGACCATTCGTTCAGCCTGTCGTTTATTAACATCTAATTGAAGTTGTATATAGTGTCGTTGAATGTATTTTAAAGATAAATTAATACCGAAATAGCCAATAAAAAATACAGTAATCCCCACTCCCAAGAAGGTATTGAGATATAGTCTTATATTTTTATGCATATCAATACATTATTAATTAGTTTTCAGCATTAAATAAATAATTATCTAAAAGTTAGATTGTTTTTTATCATTTATCACAAAAATGTATGGTAAATTAAATTTCAATAACCAATCAATTTATATTTTTCAATACTGCCAACAATAATTTTTGGGTAATCCTATTCTTAACATCTGGATTAACATATTCAAATAAAACTTCTGATTTACCATTAATTACCATTAATGTTGGAACTGGTAAAATTTCAGTTGTTTTTCCAATTGTCTTTATGGAAATATATGATTTGGTTTTATCACTTGCTTTAAATGCCAAACCAATTTGTTTGATTAATTTACCATCAGGGTTCGAATACAATTTGTAATTTAATGTATCTGTTTTAACCATAGGTTTTAGGTTCTGGTAATCATCTGGACTTATTGCCACAATCTGATAACCTAACTTAATGATTTCATCCTGTGATTTAGCCAATGCTTCCAGATGTTTATTGCAAAATGGGCACCAACTACCACGATAAAAAACCAGAACAGTGGGTTTATCGTTAATCACATCATGAAGATTCACAACTGTTCCATTTTCATCTTTTAATTCTGCATTGGGTAAAGTTGCACCAATCAAAATGGGTTTGGCATCTTCTGCTTTTTCTGCAACTTGAGAATTAATGGTAAACACATTTACCAGTGAAATAATTAGTAATGATAAAATTGATTTCATTATTTTATTTATTACATTCTATAATTTGCAACAATAGCAGTAAGAATAAAAAGTATGACAGTAAACCCTAAGTTTTTATATTCTTTCTTTCGTATGTGATATGAAGAAGCCAAAACCATAATTGCTGCCAATCCAAATGCCGCTATCACAGTTGTTCTTGGTAAAATATTAACAAGTTGAGGAATAATTATACCAATTGCACCGAGCAATTCCGAAATCCCAATAAATCGAACTGTTGTTAATGAACAATCTGCAACCCAAGGTAGGGTTTTCAACAATTTTTCTTTTGGTTGAGTAGATTTCATTATACCTGCCATTGCAAACATAATTGCAAGTAAGCCTTGAATAATCCAAACTGCTATATTCATAGTTGTATTTTTTTGGTTTAGGTAAATTTAATAATTCTTATCTACAAATAATGAAGTTTGATTCTATGGTAACTATTTTCATTTTCTAAATTACCTCTAACAATTAAAATTAGTAAATTTACCATACCCTTTAAAATCTAAAAAATATGTCAAATCTGTTTGGATTAAATATCCAATTTACTGTTTTAAATGATGCTTTGGATAAACTTGCTGATAGAATAGCCGATGTAAAAGATGACCTACAGGTTAAAGCAGCATTGGTTAAGCAATATGAAGAAATTAAAAAGCAAAAATTGAAAATCAAATCAAAGAATTGGAACAACAAAAAATATTAGGATAAAAATAATGTTGAATTGATTAACAAATCGTGTATAATTTATTCCATAATAATAAAACCTGAATGCTGAAATGAATAATGGTATACCCATTGAGATATAAATAATTGAAAAATATTCTGGTGAAATTATTCCTGACTTTCTAAGAAATATTCCAGAAGTTATCATTATAGCCATAAGAACATAACTTTTAACATTAAAAAATGAAAACAAGCATGGATTCTCAATTTTCAATTTTATAATTCTATTCACATGTTTTAAGGAAATTTTTGAAAACAATAATATGTAAAATAGTATTCCTCCTATTATACTGATAATGATTCTTAATCCAAGTAAACTTTTAGTAACAGAAAACATAAATATTCCTTTATATAAAAGCATTCCTCCAGCAAATGTCCAAACTAATGCAGCAATAAATAATAGATAGCGTTTAGAAATTTTTGGTTTAATTGCTTGAAAAATATCCATTTTTATAATAATTTATTGAACTGAAAGCATTAAGTAATTTTATCCAATTAAAATTAACTTGCCTTTTCAACCTTCAAATGACCCCAATTCTCTCCACGTTTTATTCTTGAAACTTGCATATCGCTAACACAAAACATTTTTGCAATAATTGGTTGAGTAACTCCTCTTTGCAGCATTGTTTTAATAAGAATTACATCTTTTTCATTAAGTTTTGAATTACTTATAACCTTTTGTTTTTTTGAAGTGTTGTTTTTTTCTTTAAACTCTCGGTGCTGATTTGTTAATTCTTCTTTTGTCAACCATTTTAAATTTGAAATATGATTGTTTTTCAAATTTCCATCTAAATGAGTAACATAAATATGCTGTTCTGATTGTTTTGACAGCCAAACTTCAGCGACTAACTTATGAACGTAATAATGATGTTGAATTTTGTTAATTTTCAATTTAACGTATTTAAATCCTTTTATTTCTGGACATTTCATTATCTGTCCATCTTTTTTAAAAGAAAAAGATTTTACCCTTCCATAATTGCTCACATGGTAACGATTATTTGAATTAGGAACTTCCAGCCATTCTTCATCATCAATCTTTCTTAGTATTCTTTTTCTTCTTATAATCATCGATTATTTAATTTTATTTTGCAAAATTAAAACAATCACAGTAAAGTTTGGTAACAGGAACTACACTTAAATTTTATTAAATTCATTATCTTTAGCCCATTAAAAGTAAATTCGACATCAAAAATTTTTTAGTTATGACTGATGGTTTTTACAGTTCACATTCATCAACTTACTTTTATGGTAAACGAGGTAAATTAACCACCAACATTTTCAAAAATAAGAAACAAATTTTTCGAAAGGACGAATTTGTTACTCTTCTTGGTAAGGCTGTTTATCAAACTGAAAACGGACAAAGGTTAGGAATTGAAATTATTTCAGACAATTTGAATAATGATATTATTTCACACAATTTCATTGAAATTATTGAAAATACCAATGATAAATATGTTTCAGAAACTGAATATTTTCAAAAACAAACGGATATTTTAAATAATTTTTTAGCCTGTAATAATGTAATTGATTTTGAACAACTAAAAAAACTTATCAATCAATATAATATACAAATTAAAATTCTGGAACAACATATAATTGTTACACCACAAACTAAGTTAGAAGAATTAAGCCCAAGTAATCTAATTAAAAATTTATTAACCAGAATGGGTTTAGATGAAAGTATTACTCTGGAAGAATTATCGAAATTAGATCCTTTGAAATTTAAAAATGTCGGGCTTAGTGTCAAGAACAAACAAATGCTGGAACAATATCTTAAACTAGTAGGATTGACATTCAAAACAATTGAAAAAGTCAGAAAAAAGAGAGCAAAAAGATACCCCAATAATTAAGCAAAAAGATTTTTTGATTTTCCAATTAGATATAGAAACTGGATTTCGTATGTTTGTAATACTCATATTTTAAATATTCAAAAAATGACTAAAAACGATTTAGCTCAAGAAATCTCTGGTAAAATTGGAATTGAAAAAGTAACAGTTGTAAAAATTGTTGAATCACTAATGGATTCAATTAAAGATAACATGATTAAGGATAAAAACATTTATCTTCGGGGTTTTGGAACATTCCAAGTGAAAAAACGTGCAAAAAAATTGGCAAGGAATATATCAAAAAATACTACTGTAATTGTCCCTGAACATTATATTCCTGCTTTTAAACCGAATAAAGAATTTTTGAACAAAATTAGTAATATCAAAAAATAGCCATTTAGAATAATATATTTTATTCCTTTACAATTAATGGCAAACAATCATCTCCAGAATATTTTGAAAGCGGATTTTGATTTTTACCATCAATTCCCATAATAAAAATATTTGCATTATAAGCAGCATCTCTTGTTGATTCAAAAAAAATAAATTCACCATCTGGTGAAATATCAGGGTCTTCACTTCTTAAATCGGTATTTGTAAGTTCAATTTGAATTGTTCCATTGCTATTCATAATAAATATTTCTGGATTGCCAAATTTATGAGCGGCTTCCGATACATAAACAATTTTACTTTCATCTAGTGTCCATTGCGGGTTATAGTTGCCAAATCAATGTCGTTTAGTTAAGCTTATCTTTCTATTTTGAACGACGTTTCGACTAGCTCAACGTCCATTTATTAAAAGTTGGACACTGAGCCTGTCGAAGTGTTTTTCCCTTAACTAAACGACATTGATCTATAATCATTAATTTAACTCTATTTTTTTGATAATGATCGGTGTGAACTCATGTCATCTGAAACAATATAGGTCATTCCTATAGTCAAAATATATTCTTTATCGTTTTGTGATTCACTAATAAAATCACCATCCAGACAGTGTACAATATGTCCTTTTTGACACCAATGATCTGCTATATATCCTTTTGGATATTCAACAATTCGAATTCGCAAGCCAGCAAACTGAATTGTTTGCCAATATGCAATTCCACTTTCACCTTTATGTTCAATTTTAGGAATTAATGTCCAATCTATTGTTTGGAAAGGAATACAATTGTCACTAATCATTTGTAGATAAATTTAGTACATTGATTTCTTTGTAGTATCAATAATGATAATTTTTAATCGAATTAAAGAATGATTGGTAGAATTTTGAATATGAAAATTTATTATCAGTGTAAATTATTTCTTGATTTAAAGGGAATCAATAGCCAACCTATATTTGTCAATTCCGCAAAATGTGTTATTTTAATCTCACATTATTTCGGTAACAAAAAAGACATATATGAAAATAGCAATAATTGGAACTGGTGGCGTTGGTGGATATTTCGGTGGAAGACTTGCTAAGGCAGGTAATAATGTAACTTTTGTCGCTCGTGGCGAACATCTAAAAGCAATTCAACAGAATGGATTAATAGTAAAAAGCATTAAAGGTGATTTTAAAATTGAAAATGCAAAGGCAACAGATAATATTAGTTCAATTGTAAATGTTGATTTGGTTATTCTTGGGGTAAAAGCATGGCAGGTTAAAGATATTGCTAAAGACCTTTTACCAATAATTAAAAGCGATACAATAGTTCTGCCTTTACAAAACGGAGTATTGGCTGCTGAAAAATTAAAATTACATTACCGACATTAAACAGTTATACACGAAAAGGGTTAATCCCTGCATACAGGTTTGGCGCAAGAGTGTTATACAAAGAATCTGATATTGAAACTGCATTAAATCGTATCGTTACCAATAAATTCAAATGATATGATTTGCGGTATAAAAACAAAGTTTATTACCATTTCAAAGCAAAGCAAATTAGATTGGGATTTAAAGGTAAATGAAATTACAGGTGAAGAAAAACCAACAAAAACTTATTCAATTAATGGATTAACATTTATCAATAAAGATGGCAAAACCTATTTAAAGGGTTGTTTGCAAACATTCTTTAACAATGGATTAAATTTGAATAACTATAAAGATTTTACATATACTGACCTTGTTTCTACTATTAAACAAATTGAAAAAAAAATTAACATAAACCCGGCGGAAGTATTTTTAAGCAATGTAGAATTTGGTATCAATATTATATTACCATATTCACCGGAAAACGTTATCAATAGTTTGGTAATTCATAAATGCGAACCATTTAATAAGATTCCTAAAAGTATAACAAAAGGTTTAGGCTCTGGGGTTGAATGTCAATATAAAAACTATATCATTAAAATATACGATAAGGGCGCAAGGTGTAAGCAAAAACAAAAAATACTTAGAATTGAGATTAAGGCTATAAAAATGGCATTTTTTCAGCATTACAATATTCCAATACAAACCCTAAACAACCTATTAAATATTGATTCCTTAAAGGCTTTAGGCAAAATATTAGTGAATGCAATTAATGAATGTTTAATTGTAGAACCTAATTTATTGATTCAAGAAAATATATGCGAATCAGATAGATTAATCCTTTCAAATGGTTCAAATGCTAAATATTGGTTAAACCTTAAACCTAAAAGTAAGGATTATCCAAACAAAAATAAAGACAAGGAATATAAGCGGAAACGAAAAAAATACTATAATGAGTTAGAACATTTTGAAAATATTATATCGAAATATCAACAATTGAATATTAAAGAACAAATAATAAAACTTTCAAGGGACAAATTAACCGACCTGCTTACAATTACAAGAAACAAATTAGCCGACCCAATACTGCGTATTCCGGGAATAAACGGACAGTCATTCCGGAGATTGGCGGACAAAGATTCCGGGAATAAACGGACAATCATTCCGTTTTGCGGCGGACAGTCATTCCGTTTTTAAACGGACAGCTATTCCGGGAATAAACGGACACTTTTCTTGTGGTACTTTTAAGCTCATTTAAAATTAAAAGATGGGTAGATATTTTATCATTATG
>CAVSGB010000159.1:0-4953 GCA_963726845.1 uncultured Bacteroidota bacterium
TGTTTCCAAGCCGCGACGTCGGGCAGCTTGGGCACTTCGTCGGGCCTTTTCAGGGAGACCGTCTCCAGTATCCGCATGATCATGAGCTCGCGAATCAGCCACGTGTCTGTCGGGGTCGCGTCGTCCTCCGAGACTAGATTCAATGCTAAATGAACGTCGGCGGTCGTAAAGCCGGGTTCACTCTTTCTGACGAGACGGTCCATTGCGTCTGTAAGCGACATTATGAAGTCCATACATACAATAAGTGACTATTTTAAAAACCTGATTAATAATTCGGAATTGACAGAAGTGACTGTCCGTTTCGATAAGTCTGTCTGGCGCGAATTGAATTACCAGAAATATTACTATGGATATAGCGGTGAGAAAGAATTATCAGATTATATCGAAGCATCTTTTGCCACCAATTCCCTCTCCTACTTTTCGCATTGGTTAATTGCATTTGGCAATAAAGCAATGCCCGTAACTCCTCCAGAGCTTATTGACCTTTTAAAAACAATGGCACTGGAATTGCATAACCAATATTTAAAATAATTTTTAAATATTGATTTATATGTTGACATAGGGTTGTCATTCACCATTATTAAGTTTACTTAAATTTTAAACTTGATTATTATGGAAATAAAAGAAATCAGCCCTATGACGGTTTTTTACCGAACAATGCAAACAACCCTTTCAGAAATGAACCAATATGTTGTAACAACCCCTTCTGAAATGTACCATGAAGCATTGAAAGAAGGAATTGAAATTACTGGCCCGCAAGTATGGATTTATCAGGGAATGGATGGTAATCCAAATACCTGCTTTACATTAGAAATAGCTTTGCCGGTTATAAAACCTTTAATAAGTAATTTGCAATTTAAGGAACTTCCTGCTTCCAAGTGCGCTACTTTAATACACAAAGGAGACTGGGGAAAGCTTAAAGACAGTTATGAAAAATTGATCGGTGAAATTATAGAATCTGACAATACAATGAATATGTGTTGCAGGGAAGTATATACTGTTGTCGAAGCCCCGGGTTCTGAAAATAACATTACTGAAATTCAAATGGGGATTAATTGATTGTTAGTATCAAGTATCGAGTATCGAGTAGCTAATATCGAGTATCAAGTATCAAGTATCAAGTATCGAGTATCAAGTATCGAAATAATTTAAAGTAAGTTCAATTTAAAAAAGTAGAAAATGAAAGAAGTAACTGAAAACAAAACGTCAATCGCTTTTTGCGGATTATATTGCGGGGCGTGCAGGGGTTTTCTAAAAGACAAATGCCCCGGATGCAAAAACAATGTTAAAGCTACATGGTGCGCAGTGCGCAAGTGCAATTTAGAACACAATTACAATAGCTGTGCCGATTGTAAGGAATTTTCAAGTGCAAAAGAATGCAAGAAATTTAGCAATCCTGTTTCAAAGATATTTGGTTTTATATTTCGTTCAGATAGAAATGCCGGTATCGAAATGATAAAACAAAAGGGCTATGATAATTTTGCAATTTATATGACAGAAAATAAGCTTCAGACAATACGAAGGGCATAACCTTTCCCATTAATGTAACGTCAGTTCCTGATAATTTTATTTAGGGCTAAAGCCCTTTGATTAATTTTCATTCACTAACCCCAGGCTTAAGCCTGGGGTTAGTGATAAGGTAGAATTATTGGACTTTAGTCCAAAACACCTTTCTTATCCCGAACTGACGTTAATGTATTATCATTATTGAAATATCATGTTTGTTATAGTTTGAAAGGAATTTGGCTGTGTTTAATAATAAGGATTATAAAAATGAATTTTATAATATTGTGAATTAGATTATTAAAATCCATTATAATTATATTTTTATTTTATAAATATTATTACATTTGCATATAATTAATAATTTATAATAATATGGCAAAGAACATCGACCTTTTAAACAAACAATTACAAGAACTTTCGAAAACAATCAATTCCTTCAAATCTGAGGCAGTTCAATTAAAAATAATTGAAACTGTTTTTAAAGATTTGTCACTATTGACCGGAACTGAAGAAAAAGTTATTTCTTCTAAAACGAAAGCTATTAAAATAGCAGAGCCTAAAAAAATAAAGGCTGCAAAAACTGTCAAACAACAAAAATTAGTTTCTGAAAGTACTGTTTCTAAGTTAAATACAGAGGCAAAACCTGTAAAACAGGCAACTAAAAAATCTGTTGTTGCAAAAATTCAAAAACCAGTAGAAAAAGTTGCAAAAAGAGGTAAGGGAAAACCTTCTGCAATTAAAGGGCCTGGTGCTACTAAAACCATAAATAAGCTTTTTGAAACAGGCTATTTTGCATCAAAAAGAAATATGGGCGAAATTGTAAAACACATTAATGATGAATTGAAACTGCCTTATAAAATTACGGCATTATCAGGATTGGTAAATAAATTAGTAAAAGGTAAAAAATTATCAAGGGCTATTAATCCGGCAAGCAATAAGTTCGATTATTTTAATGCATAGGAATTGATTTTTTATAATACAATAAAAGGGTTGCAAATGCAGCCCTTTATTTTTTCATAGCGTTCCAGCCTTGAGCAGAAATTTCAACTTCATCGCCACTGTCAAGAATTAGGTTACAACCAAAATCTTTGCTCACAATATGTCCAATAATCGAAATCTCCGGATGAACATTAATTTTTTCATAATCGCCCAATGCTATTGTAAAAAGGAGTTCATAATCTTCGCCGCCATTCAAAGCAGCGGTTAATGGAGGCAAATTAAATTCGTCCGACATTTTGGTAGTTTCTTTATTAATCGGAATCTTTTCCTGGTAAATACTGCATCCAACATTTGAAGCTTTGCAAATATGAAATAGTTCCGACGAAAGTCCATCGGAAATATCAATCATAGAAGTAGGTACAACATTTATTCCTTTTAGAATTTCAACAATCTCTTTACGCGCTTCAGGTTTCAACTGCCTTTCGAGGATATAACCATAATCTTCAAAATCCGGTTTCTGAATACCTGTTTTCTCAAAAATCTTACGTTCGCGCTCAAGCAACTGCAATCCCATGTATGCGCTTCCCAAATCGCCCGACACACAAATTATGTCGTTGTTTTTAGCACCGTTCCTGTATGTAATTTTGTTTTTTGGCACTTCACCGATAGCAGTAACACAAATAGTCAGGCCAGTAAACGAAGCAGTTGTGTCGCCGCCAACCAAATCAACATTATATTTCTCGCAGGCCAGCTTAATTCCACTGTAAAGTTCTTCCAAATGCTCTACAGAAAATTTTGCCGAAATGGCCATCGACACAGTTATCTGCTTTGGTATAGCATTCATAGCATAAACATCGGAAAGATTTACTACTACAGCTTTATACCCTAAATGTTTTAAAGGTGTATACACCAGATTGAAATGTACGCCTTCTGCAAGAAGATCAGTTGTAATTACCAGGTAATTATCACCATAATCCAGTACAGCCGCATCATCCCCAATTCCTTTAATTGTATTATTGTGGCTAATTTTAATATCTTTTGTCAAATGTTCAATTAACCCAAATTCCCCTAACGAACTAACTGGTGTAAACTTATTGTTGCTATTTTTCTCCATTAACAACTTTTTTTAAGTACTTTTTTGATATTTAAAAGAATTAAACACAGAGATATAATTATCTTTTTAATTTACCTACTACATGAATTATAATCAATAGTTTTGATTTACTTTCTGAAACCAGAGAAAGCACAGAGGCCACAAAGATTTAAAATATCGCACACGATTTTTTGCTCTGTGTTTTCTATGACTTCTCATAATTTATAATGTTAATAAATAGCTCTCAACAAAACTGATTCTCAAAGATTTTCAAATATTGCAATAATAAAATCTCTGTGTTAAAATTCTCTTTAAAACCCAAATTTTTTCTTAAATATAAAATCTATTAAGACCAACTTTTATGGAAACCGAATGCCAGAATCCGATTTCCGTGTTTAATATTTAATTATTCACAAAATTGGTCAATTTTTCAGTAGTTTTTGTAAATTTGTTGATTATTTGGAATTAATCTAAATAAGATTTAATTATTGAACTTTAGATAAGATGGATATAAATCAGGATACTATATTAGATGATGTAACTGGCGGGGAATACAAATATGGTTTTTTTTCTGATGTGGACACTGAAACAATTAAAAAAGGGTTGAATGAAGATGTAATTCGTTTAATTTCTTCGAAAAAAAAAGAACCTTCATTTATGCTTGATTTCCGGCTTAAAGCTTATCGACACTGGATTACCATGAAAATGCCACATTGGCCTCACCTTAAAATTCCGGAAATTAATTACCAGGATATTATTTACTATGCAGCGCCAAGACAACAAGCGAAATATAAAAGTCTGGACGAAGTTGACCCTGAACTACTAGCAACTTTCGACAAACTCGGTATCCCTTTAAATGAAAGAAAACATTTGGCAGGAGTAGCCGTAGATGCAGTGATGGACAGCATTTCCGTGAAAACTACTTTTAAAGAATCGCTTTATGAATTGGGTATTATTTTTTGCTCAATGAGCGAAGCAATAAAAGAACACTCCGATTTGGTAAAAAAATATCTTGGATCTGTAGTTCCCTATACCGATAATTATTTTGCAGCTCTAAATTCAGCAGTATTCAGCGATGGTTCGTTCTGCTATATTCCGAAAGGAGTGCGGTGCCCAATGGAATTGTCAACCTATTTTCGTATCAATGCAGCCAATACCGGGCAGTTTGAACGCACGTTACTGATCGCAGATGATGACGCTTATGTTAGTTATCTCGAAGGTTGTACAGCGCCTATGCGCGACGAAAATCAATTACATGCCGCAGTTGTAGAATTGGTTGCCTTGGAAAGTTCTCAAATTAAATATTCTACCGTTCAAAACTGGTATCCCGGCGATAAGAATGGCAAAGGTGGCATATTCAACTTCGTGACCAAACGTGGAATATGCAAAGGTAATAATTCTAAAATATCGTGGAC
>CAVSGB010000160.1:0-3097 GCA_963726845.1 uncultured Bacteroidota bacterium
ACAAGTAGAAACAGGCTCTGCAATAACCTGGAAATACCCAAGCTGCATTTTGCGTGGCGACAATTCATCCGGTGAATTTTATTCCGTGGCAGTTACCAATAATTACCAGCAGGCCGATACCGGGACGAAAATTATCCACATTGGCAAAAATACACGAAGCCATATAGTTTCTAAAGGCATTTCAGCCGGGAAAGGGAATAATAGCTATCGCGGACTTGTAAAAGTCATGAAAGGCGCTGAAAATGCGAGAAACCATTCTCAATGCGACTCTTTGCTTATGGGCAGTCAAAGCGTGCCTATACTTTTCCATATCTTGAAATTGACAACCCATCAGCTATTGTAGAACATGAAGCGACAACTTCAAAAATTGGTGAAGACCAGATTTTCTATTGCAACCAACGTGGGATCAGCACTGAAGATGCAGTTGGGTTAATTGTTAATGGATATGCCAAAGAAGTCCTTAACCAGTTGCCAATGGAATTTGCGGTCGAAGCACAGAAATTGTTGCAGATTAGTCTGGAGGGGAGTGTTGGGTGAAAAGCCTCTCCCCAGCCCTCCCCAAAGGGGAGGGAGCATGAAGATCCAATGAAACATCCATGCACTATCGTACACAAAAAGGATATGAAATCATTTACTGATATTAAATTTGAATGCGGATACTAAATAAATATTGTTAAATTGCATTATATAGGTTTTTCTCCTCCCCATCGGGGAGGCCGGGTGGGGCTTCTTCTAATATTTTAAATATGTTACAGATAAAAAACCTTCATGCCAAAATAGGCGACAAAGAAATACTGAAAGGGATAAACCTTGAAATAAAGCCGGGTGAAATCCATGCCATAATGGGGCCCTAATGGATCCGGGAAAAGTACCCTGGCCGGTGTATTGACCGGAAGGGAATTTATCGAAATTTCTCAGGGCGAAATTACTTACCTTGGAAAAAATCTGTTTGAGATGACACCGGAAGATCGTGCACGCGATGGAATTTTTTTAAGTTTTCAATACCCGGTTGAAATCCCGGGAGTAAGTATTGTCAATTTCATGAAAACAGCCGTGAATGAAATACGCAAATATAAAGGCCTTCCACCTATAGCTGCCGGAGATTTCCTGAAAATGATGCGCGACAAACAACACCTTGTTGAAATGGATGGAAAACTTGCCGGACGTTCTGTAAATGAAGGGTTTTCGGGAGGAGAAAAGAAAAAGAATGAAATATTCCAGATGGCAATGCTGGAGCCTATATTATCAATCCTCGACGAAACTGATTCCGGTTTGGATATTGATGCCCTGCGCATTGTTGCGACAGGGGTCAACAAATTGAAAACAAAAGATAATGCAACTATTGTCATTACGCATTACCAGCGCTTGCTGGATTATATTGTCCCAGATTTTGTACACATTCTTTACGATGGCAGGATTGTTAAAACCGCCGGGAAAGAACTTGCTTTGGAACTGGAAGAGAAAGGATATGAATGGATTAAAAATGAAACAATAGAAGGATAATGGATAATGAGTAATGAATAATGAGTAATGAATAATGAGTAATGAATAAAATCAATAGTTCGGTATATTTTTAATGTGAATTTATATGTAATTGATTTGGTGATATTTGGTGTTTTTGTGTTTTGGTGGCAAGAAATTCATAATAGCCACAAAATCACCAAGTTACCAAACTACACCAAAATATTTACCGAACTATTTTAAAATGTAAAAACAAAAAAAACAGAAACAAAAAAAATATTTTACTCTTATCAGAAATTTTCAGGAAAACAAGCTCAAAAAAAATTAAAATGGAAACCAATATTCAAATTAAAAATACAGTTCAGCACTTTTCAGATTTATATAATGGAAATTTATCACAATTAAATAATATCCCAGAATTCTTAAAAACGATTCATAACAAAGGAATTGACGAGTTTAACAGACTGGGCTTTCCAGAAAAAAAGTCTGAAAAGTACAAATATACTTACCTCGAACCATTTTTTACGAAAGGCTTTAAGCACAGCTTATATCCTGGCAATTTCAATTTCGAAGTAGAAGAAATTTTTAAATGCGATGTTACAAATTTAGATACGTCGGTTGTATTGCTTGTAAACGGATTTTATTATCATAAAAATAAACCCGTTGAAGATTTGCCGCTGGGAGTCTGGATTGGAAGCCTTGCAAATGCTGCTGTTCAAAAACCCGAAATACTTAAAAAATTTTTAGGTAAGCTGAATACTTACGAAGAAGGGCTTGTATCCTTGAATACTGCATTTTTCCAAGATGGGATCGTCGTTTATGTCCCAAAAAATATCAGGATTGAAAAGCCGCTGCAAATTATCAATGTCTTATTGTCTGATTATGACTTATTGGTACAGCAACGCAATCTGGTTGTTCTCGAAGAAAATTCGTATGCCAGTCTTGTATTTTGCGACCATACACTTTCTGATAAAAATTTTCTTTCAAATTCAGTTACTGAGATTAATATTGCCAAAGGTGCTCAATTAAATCAGACTTATATTCAAAATGAGCACAACGATGCAAAAAAAGTCAATAGTATTTTTATCAGGCAGGAACAGGACAGTAAAGTAATCAGCAATACCATTACGCTGCATGGCGGATTGGTCAGAAATAACATGAATGTATTACTGGATGGCACTGGTGCCGAAAATAATACATCCGGGCTTTTTCTGACTGACAAAACCCAACATGTGGACAATTATGTTTTTATAGATCATGCAAAACCACATTGCACAAGCAACCAGTTATTCAAAGGTGTTCTCGACGATTCATCTACCGGTTCGTTCAATGGAAAGGTACTTGTTAGCCGGGATGCACAAAAAACAATGGCATATCAGAAAAACAGCAACCTGCTTCTTACTGCAAATGCTAAAATGAATACGCGTCCGCAACTCGAAATTTATGCCGATGACGTAAAATGCAGCCACGGCGCTACAGTGGGGCAACTCGACCAGGAAGCCCTGTTTTACATGCGAACCCGTGGTATAAGCAAAGAGGAAGCCCGCCTTTTGCTGATGTACGCTTTCGCGCATGAGATTGTAGATCAGATACAGATGGCCCGAGCAATACTAACTGAACCAGTAGACGGCATAAC
>CAVSGB010000161.1:0-10331 GCA_963726845.1 uncultured Bacteroidota bacterium
TGTATCAATGGTGCGTCATTCTTAATATATTGATTATCCTGGATATCATTCAAAATTCTTGCCTTAACATTGTCCGAAAATTGAATTTCCAATAGTTTTCTGAGTTCTTTTTTAATTTTCTCATCAAAAATCGGACAAGTAACTTCAACCCGGTGGTCAAGATTTCGGGTCATCCAATCAGCAGATGAAATATAATAAAGTTCGTTGTTATTGTTGCAGAATACGAAAACACGAGAATGCTCAAGGAATTTATCTACAATACTGATTGCTGAAATATTTTCACTTAAACCTGGCACGCCTGGCCTTATACAGCAAATACCCCTTACAAGAAGTTTTATTTTTACACCAGTATTGTTCGCCTCGTAAAGTTTTTTTACCATAACTGTATCGACAAGGTTATTAATTTTCAGGATTATGTAAGCATCTTTTCCGGCTTTGGCATTTCTAATTTCATTGTCGATAAGCTTGATTAACCTGCGGCGCATATACAACGGTGAAATGAGAAGGTGTTTGTAATCATAGTTCCAATAAGGGTTATCGAAGAATTGAAAAACACGTTCAACTTCAGTAGTTATTCGTTTGTCGCATGTAAATAAAGCCACATCGGTATAAACATTTGCGTTACCTTCATGAAAATTACCAGTACTGATCATTGAATAGTTTTGCATAACTTTTCCTTCTTTTCGGGATATTTGAACAAGTTTGCCGTGTATTTTTAAAGCTTTTATCCCGAATAAAATTGTTGCGCCTACTTCTTCTAATTTCTTCGACCAGTATATATTTGATTTTTCATCGAAACGTGCCTGCAATTCAATCACAACAATAACCTGTTTGCCATTACGGGCTGCATTAATCAAAGCATTTATTACTTTTGAATTTTTCGATACCCGATACAACGTTATTTTAATAGTTTTAACTTTTGGTTACATCGAAGCTTCGCGCAACAAGTCGACAAAATGGTCAAACTTCTGGTAAGGAAAATGAAGCATGATATCCTGTTTTGCTATCAATTGAATTATGCTCTGATGCCTTTTAATCAGTGGATAGTTCAGCTGGAGGCGTAGGTTCAAATTCGAGATGGTTACCGCCAATATTAGGGAATGACATAAAATCTTTAAAATTATGATAGCGGCTTCCAGGTATGACAGTATCGTAGTTATCGAACCTAAGCTTCTCAATTATATATTCCAAAAGGTCTTTTGGTATTTCCCTGTCGTAAACAAATCGTACCGGTTGACCTTTGCTACGTTCGCTCACGCCTTCCGATATTTTTTCTAAAAAACTTTTTGACAGGTCATTGTCAATATCAAGTTCAGCATCGCGTGTAAGCTTTATTGTAAATGCCTCAAAATGATCGAAATCAAAAATTGCAAACAAATCTTTCAGACAGTAACGGATTGCATCGTCAATAAAGGTTATATACTTTTTTTCACCAATGGAGGGCAATAAAATTACCCGGTTTAACATGGGCGATGGAATTTCCATCAAAGCATATTCAGTTTTAATTTCAGGATTATCGCTGGTTATTTTAATTGCAAAATAAATTGACTTGTCTCTCAGATATGGAAATTTTTCAACATTATTCAACATAATGGGCGAAAGAAAGGGAAGGATATTAGCATCGAAATAAGCATCTACATATTCTGCCTGTTCTTCATTAAGCTGCTTTTCATTGATCAGGAAAATATTTTCTTTTTCCAGTCCAAGTATTATTGAATCGAAAGCATCAAGAAATTTACTTTGAAGCTGGATTACTTTTTCCTGGATTTGGGCAATATTTTTTTTGGGATTTTCGCCTTCAATATGCTTAGGGCCGTAACCCAGGTCAATCATACGTTTTATAGTTGCAACGCGAACCTTAAAAAATTCATCCTGGTTGTTTGAGAAAATAGCTAAGAAACGCATCCTGTCGATCAAAGGAACTTTTGGGTCATTGGCTTCCTGTAACACGCGCTCGTTGAATGAAAGCCAACTCAGGTCCCTGTTTATTGTTTTACTTTTTACTGCCATGTATCAGATGTTGGTTGTTGGATATTTGTCATTCGTTGTCATTATATGTTTATTCATGTTTAGAACAGAATATAAAGTACATATTTTCAAATTCATAACTCTTGATTCTTGATTCTTAATTTTATATTCATTTTTCAATGTCGTTTAGTTAAGAAAAATTATGAATCCTAATTGCGAGAAAACCTCATCCCCAACCCCTTCTCCAATCGGAGAAGGGGCAAGTCCCTCTCCAATTGGAGAGGGATTTAGGGTGAGGTTTGTATACTTAACTAAACGACATTGAATCATATTTTATAAAAATATTTATTTAAAATTCTGATTTACAAATTAATTATTGTTCAATCTCCTGTATTTTGCCGCAAAGTTATTCTTTTTTAGGAAAATCAATTTCAGAAAATATCGGCGCTATATCAATTATGTTCCACTTCCTGGTATCAAAACGTAAATTGACAATTCCGGAAGTTGGAATATTGTCGACATAATCTGGCAGATAAAGGTTAGCAAAATTTGTAAAAGTTGGATTGTGGCCAACGATAATCAGGTTGTTTACTTCTGAACTGACGCCTTCAATAATATCGATAACAGATGAAGTTTCACATTCATAAAGGCTTTCTTCTATTTGTATTTTATCGAGATATAATTTTAAAACACGTGCAAAAATAATTGCGGTATGGAGCGCCCGGTTGGCAGGTGAAGTGACAATAAGATCAGCTTTTCCATATTTATCATGAAGCCTCTGGGCCATAGTATATGAATTCAGTATCCCCTTTTCAAGCAAAGGCCTGTCGAAGTCCGAAATTCCGGGCAAATCCCAGGATGACTTGGCATGTCGGACAATATGAAGTGTTTTCATCTCTAAAGAAACTTTGGTTTATGCTAAGAAAAATATATAATCACAATAAATTACTCGCCAAATCTGCAAGATAGCTTCTTTCGCCTTTTACTAAATTAACATGCGCGAACAAATCCTGTCCGGTCATTTTATGGGCGAGGTAACTAAGGCCATTTGAAAGGCTGTCGAGATAAGGCGAATCGATTTGTTGAATATCCCCGGTAAATACCATTTTTGTGCCTTCGCCCGCGCGTGTAATAATGGTTTTTACCTCGTGGGGTGTAAGGTTTTGTGCTTCATCGACAATAAAAAATGCGTTGGATAAACTTCTGCCGCGAATAAAAGCCAATGGTGTGATCATTAATTTTTCTGATTTTACCAAATCTTCAATATGCATGTATTCCTTACTTTGCGATTTAAACCGGTGTTTAATTACTGCCAGGTTATCGTAAAGTGGCTGCATATAAGGGCTTATTTTTTCATTTACATCGCCGGGCAAAAATCCCAGGTCGCGATTGGCTAATGGAACGATTGGCCGGGCAAGGTAAATCTGGTCGAAAAGGTTTTCCTGGTGCAAAGCCGCGGCCAATGCCAAAAGGGTTTTACCGGTTCCTGCTTTGCCAGTCAGCGCTACCAATTGAATGTCGGGCCTGAGGAGCGCATCGAGAGAAAAGGCCTGCTCGGCATTGCGTGGTTCAATTCCATAACTCCTTATTTTTTCAACCCTTGTAATTGATTTTGTAATTGGCTCGTAATGCGCGAGTGCGCTCGATCCATTATTCTTTAAAACAAAATATTGGTGCGGAACAGGTGTAAATTTTAGTTTGAAATCGGTGAATGCCACACCTTCATTACTTTCGTAAAGCTTTGAAATAAGGGCAGGATTGATACCTTCAATAATTTCGACACTTTTATGAAACAATGCTATATCGTGCACTTTATCCGATTTATAATCCTGCGCTATAATACCAATCGATTTTGCTTTCATACGCAGGTTAATATCTTTCGAAACCATGATTACCTCTTTTGATTTGTTATCAGGCTTCGTTCTCAAATAATCGGCAATAGCAAGTATCCGGTGATCGGGAGTAGGTTCGGGAAATGATTCCCGTATAATTTTAGAATTTGGTTTACCTGTTTCAACAAAGATCTTACCCAATTTTTTCCCAAGCGAAATACCTCCGTCAAACAATCCTTCACCCGAAATAACATCGAGTTCGCGGGTAAATTCGCGTGCATGAAGGTTAATGGTATCGTTGCCGCGTTTCAGTTTGTCAAGCTCTTCCAAAACCGTAATCGGGATTACAATATCGTTTTCTTCAAAATTGTAAATACATTTGTAGTCATGCAAAAGCACGTTGGTGTCGAGCACAAAAATCTTTTTCGCTTTAGACATATATAGATGAAATTTTTTGGTTGTTCATGCTTTAAATATAACATAAAGTTAAATCAGGTTTGTTATTATTGGCTTTAAAATATTAAACAATATGATCAGTATTATCACAGCTGTCCGCAATCTTTTACCAATGAACAAATTGTATTTCGAATCGCTGAAAAAATATACGCGCAACAAGTTCGAGCTGATAATTATCGATAATGGTTCGACAGATGGAAGTGCAGAATATTTCAGAAATGTGGGGGCAAAAATAATTTCAAATAATGGGAATTATTCATATTGTTATACACAAAACCAGGGCATAAAGGCAGCTTCGCACGATATATTGTGTTTCTTTAACAACGATTTGATTGTGTCGCCGGGTTGGGATGAAAAGATGCTTAAGATTATGGATAGAGAAAACCTCGATATATTCAGTTTCGCTACAAATGACCGTGCCGAGTCTGAAGTTGCTACCAGGAAAATAAGAAACCGGTGGAAAGCGATTAAAAATCCCTTGTTATTTCTTTTTGGAGTCAATAAGCCTGTTATAAAGGTTATGCATAAACTGATGTACGGCAATTGGGAAAAATATATATTAAAAAGGTATTCAAAGTTTGGTGATAAAATTAAAGAAGGCGTTTCCGGTTCGTGCATCGTTATGAGCCGTGAAGCAATCAATAAAATTGGTATCTGGGATGAACGCATTTTTTCGGGTGATTTTGATTATTTGATCCGCAGTAAAATCCGTAATAAGGAAATTGGCGACATAAAACCAATTCATATTTTACTGGGCGTTTATTTTCACCACTATTCAAGGTTAACAACCAAAGCCAAAGCCCATGCACCTTATTCTGATATTTCTTTTTTTACGGAATTAGAAGATAAATGGGGCGTAGAAAGAATAAAGGATTTGTTAAAAGATATTGAATATTAACTTCATAACATTTTGAAGAATTATTAATTATTGTTTATTGAAAATTTAACTTTCGGATTCCGGACTCCGGCCTCCTGACTCCTGATTCCGGCAACCGATTTCCCATAATATGACCTATAAAGAAACCATCGATTACCTTTACACGCAGTTGCCCATGTTTCAGCGCGATGGCAAAAGCGCATACAAAGCAAACCTCGATAATATTATAGCTTTATCGCTCGCATTTAATAATCCTGAAAAGAAGTTTAAGAGCATCCATGTTGCCGGGACAAACGGAAAGGGTTCAGTTTGCCACATGCTTGCTTCGGTTTTGCAGAATGCAGGTTATAAGACCGGTTCGTTTACTTCACCTCATTTGCTCGATTTTCGCGAAAGGATAAAAGTGGATGGAAAGTTGGTAACAGAAGATTATGTCGTGTCATTTGTTGATAAACACAAAAAATTATTGGAAGAAATCCAACCTTCATTTTTCGAGATGACAACTATAATGGCATTCGAATACTTTAAACAGGAAAATATCGGCATTGCTGTGATCGAAACAGGGTTGGGCGGCAGGCTCGATGCAACTAATATTATTACACCGCTTGTTTCGGCAATAACCAACATCTCTTTTGACCATGTCGATATCCTGGGCAATTCGCTGGAGGAAATTGCTGTCGAAAAGGCAGGTATTATTAAGCCCGGGATACCGGTTATTTTAGGTGAAAAAAATGTCCGGGTTTACCATGTTTTTATACAAAAAGCGGATTCATTGAATTCAAAAATTTTATTCGCTGACGAAGAGTACAAAACTGTTAATGTGTCGCATCTTGACCTGGATAATCAGCAAATTTTAGTCGAAAGCAAAAACAAGTCAAAAATATACACGCTTGATTTATTAGGTCATTACCAATGCAAAAACCTGTCACTTGTTCTCTCTGTAATTGACGAAATTAAAAATTCAGGTATTTCAGTTTCAGACGAAGCGATATCTGAAGGGCTTACAAATGCAGCAAAGACAACCGGCTTGCAGGGACGTTGGCAGATACTTGGCAGGGAACCTTTAGTTATTGCCGATACAGGCCATAATGAGGCCGGTATCCAAAGTGTTTTTCATCAGTTAAACCAATATAAATTTAACAAATTGCATGTTGTTTTCGGGATGGTAAAAGAAAAGGACACCTTCATAAAGTGCTTTCGTATTTACCGGATAATGCGTTTTATTATTTTACTAAAGCATCTATTCCACGGGCGTTAGACGAAAATATTTTGCATAAAGAAGCATTAATTTTTAATTTAAAAGGTGAAACTTACCCAACAATAAAAGAAGCTTTAATAACTGCACGATTGAATGCTTCAGAAAATGATTGTATTTTCATTGGTGGCAGCACATTTGTTGTGGGCGAAGCGCTTCAGGAATTTAATTAAGGGTTGCTAAATACCTGCTTTTCCTTACTTTTGTCCGCACAAACATTTCTTAAGAAAATAGAAAATGAGCAAAGAATACACGAAAGAATTATTGCTGGATTTTGGCGAAAACGGGAATACTTTAATACCTGTTGTAACGCAGGATTTCAGCACCAAAGAAGTTTTGATCCTCGCATTTGCCAACAAAGAAGCTTTTGATGAAACAATAAAAAGCGGGTATGCAACTTATTACAGCCGGAGCCGGAAAGAACTGTGGAAAAAAGGGCTTACTTCGGGCGATATGCTTAAAATTGAAGAAATCCGCATCAACTGCGAACAAAATTCTTTGCTTTATTTGGTAACGCCTGTTGGGAAAGGCGCCTGCCATGCAAGGAAAGAAGATGGGATGCCATACAAATCCTGCTATTACAGGAGAATTTTACCAGGTAACATTTTGGAAATCATAGAAAAATAGGAATAAATGTCAGCAGAAATATTAAAAATTGGCATGCCTTCGGGCTCATTAGCCGATCCGAACAGGGGAGGGAACCTGATAACATTACTTGAGAATTCTGGTTTTAAAACATCCGGATATGATTCAGGCGGGCCAAGCAAATTCAGCACTGCAAATTATTTATTTGGCTGGGACGGGAGGCCACAGGAATTCGGCTCGCAGCTTGGGATCAATGAGCTCGATGTTGCAATTGCAGGCAGCGACTGGATTAAAGAAAGGATTTTGGAATTTAAAATTGAATATAACACAACAATCAACCTCGAAAAAGTTCTTTCATTAAACCGGGGAAATGTCAGGATTGTCGGCATTATAAAAAATGAATATGAAGCCAATACTGCTGAAGAATACCTGCAAAGTATCTGCAAAAATAAGGAAATTATCACGGTAGTTGCCGAAATGCCTTACCTTGCCCTCGATTGGCTTCAACAAACTTTGAAAAACATCGATTTGCTTGGATCGTTTTCTGAATTTAGCGTTCAAAAATACAAATCGCCAAGCAAGATTAAAAATGGTATTTTAATTTACGAAACCTGGGGCAAGACTGAGGCCAAAGTTAAAAACGATGGCGCTGACATTGGTATTGAAATTACACAGTCGGGCAGTGCTTTGCGCAATTACGGGCTTAAAATTATTTGCCAGTTGATGGAATCTGAAACCGGTATATGGATTAACCCTGAACTGAAGAAGAATATCGAAAAGAAAGAATTGCTCGATATGTTTCTGCTTAACCTTTATGGTACGGTAAATGCTGAAAACAAAGTGATGGTGATTTTTAATTCCCCGAACGAAAACCTGAAAGCAATTGAGAAATATTTGGCCGAAAATAAATTGTATGCAGATGAACCGACTATGAATGTCGGAAAATCATTTACCGAATTCAGTATTCAGGTTGCCAAAGATGACAAAAAATTGCCTCTGGCCAAAATCCGATACGAATTAGCAAAGCTTGGGGCTGTAAATATTGATACAATTCCAATAATTTCTTCTATAAAAGGATTAGAAAGTATATCAAAACGAATTAATTAGGGTTTGCTGATTATGATACAATATGCAGTTTATAAGTATTATAAAAATATTGTTTTTATTTTTAAAGCATATTATTTCTGCTTTGGTAAATTGGAATAATGTTTATATTGTTAAATATTAAGTTGTTGCACAAAAATAAGGTAATAAGGTTTGGTCAATTCGCACATTAATATTCTACTAAGGTTATGAAAAAAAAATAAGGTTTTGAAAATCTTTAATTTGGCATGTATTTACTTTGAAAAACCTTATTTCTATTATTTCGACCTTAGTAGAAAAATATTTTTTGAAAATGCAACCTTATTACCTTATTAACATTCAATATTTTATCAAATTTAACCCAATTTACCAAAGTAGAATTATTTGTAAACTTTAATTATTATTGCTTGTATTTAAATTTTTTCTCTTTTCCTTTTTTGTCGTCACAAAAAGGAACAAAAAAGACTTAACGAAATGAACTCATTCCGCCTTGTAAGTTATTCGCTACGCTCATGAGACTGCCTTCGGCTAAGTTCCTCGACTTTACTCAAACAGCATTTCGTTTTAAAGGAATTTTAATTTAACGCTTCGCGCACTTTTAATAAAAATTTGTGTCATTTTTTATATCCATAACTTAATAAGTCATATCCTAATTAAGAACAAAGGCACAAAGCATACACTCATTTTTTCTGTGCCTTCGTGTCCCTGTGTTTGATCGCCTAATAATTTTCTTCCCTTAACTGCATAAACGATTTTGGGTGCAAACATGCCGGGCAATTTTCCAACGCCTTTTCTGATTCATAAACATATCCGCAATTCATGCATTTCCACCAAACCTTTCCATCTTTAACAAATACCTTATCTTCCGAAATATTCTGAAGCAATTTCAGGTACCGCCTTTCATGTTCGGTTTCAACTTTGGCGATCATTTTAAATGCTGTCGAAACTTCCGGAAATCCTTCTTCTTTGGCTATTTCTGCAAATTTAGGATATAAAATTGTCCATTCTTCATTTTCCCCTTCCGCAGCAGCTTTCAGGTTTTCTTTGGTTGTCCCTATTTTACCGGCAGGATAGCTCGCTGTAATTTCAGTAGCCCCACCTTCCAAAAATTTAAAAAACCTTTTGGCATGTTCTTTTTCCTGATTGGCAGTTTCCTGGAAAATTGCAGCAATTTGCTCATAACCTTCATTTTTTGCCACTTTAACAAAAAATTCATAGCGGTTCCTGGCCTGCGATTCGCCAGCGAATGCTTTTAGCAGGTTTTGTTCTGTTTTCGTTCCTTTTAGTGAATTCATAATTTCATTTTTTAATTATATAATTTCTATAAAATCCTCCTTTGAAGTACCACAAATCGGGCATACCCAGTCGTCGGGCAAATCGGAAAACTTTACAGTTTCAGTTGCATCATTGTAAATATAACCACAGGCTGTGCATTTGTATTTTTTAGACTTTTTTTCCTGTTCATTTCCTTTAAACTTCGATTTATCGACATAAGTCGGGGCGTTCTTCGGTGCAATTCCTTTTTTCACTTTACGATAGTGCAAATAAGTCATTGGTTCCTTTGAATCGTCAAGAACCTCAGAATGCAGCAATTCGCCTATAAATATATAATGTGTACCGGCATCGAAAGTTTCAACCAACCGACATTCAAGAAAAGCGACAGATTCATTCAGCACAATCGGGACACCTGTTTCGCCGTATTTAATATTCAGGCCATCGAGCTTATTAAAATCCTTCCCGCTTTTATATCCAAAACGGCCGATAATATCAGGAGAAGTGTCGTTGTGCAAAACTGATACAGAGAAACATCCCGATTTGGAAATAAATTCTGAAGTCAGGTTATTTTTGTTGCAACAGGCAGCAAATTTGGGCGGTTCGGACGATACCTGGAATACAGTATTAGAAATAAAGCCGTTTCCTCTTTTTTCATCGCCTGCACATACAATATATAGCCCGTATGAGACTTTAAATAAGGCTTCTGTATTTATCATATTTTTTTTTGAAAGTTAATATTTTTTATTACAAAAAAGGAGCCGAAAAAACAATTGATGTCTTAAACTTAGAAATTTCATTAAACCATTGAAAAATAAATTTTATTCTGATGTTTATGTGGGATAATAATAAAAACTAGCTACCCTCGAAGACTTATTTCCAATTATAGGTAACTTTAGGAAAATTAAAAAATTATGAGTAGAAATACTTCAATATCAATAAGAAATTATTTTAACAATTTTATTCAAAGAATATTGGCAGGACTAAATAAAAATACAAGTGA
>CAVSGB010000162.1:0-28456 GCA_963726845.1 uncultured Bacteroidota bacterium
TTAAAGATTCAGGTTCCAAATTTTTTATTGCCATATCGCCTGCCAAACCGTGCATGTACACTCCAATTATTGAAGCCAGGCTTTGCGTATAACCTTGGGCCAGCAAAGATACAATAATACCGGTTAAAACATCGCCACTTCCGGCAGTTGCCATTCCTGAATTGCCGGTAGGATTGAAATGGCAGGTTCCATCAGGAAAAGCAACGCAGGTATATCTGCCTTTAAGGATAATATAAATGCCAAGCTCTCGGGCTTCCTGCTGTTGAAGTATTAACCTTTCAAAAGTGTTCTCACATTTTCCAAACAACCTGTCGAATTCACGGGGATGCGGAGTAATAATTGATCCTGAAGGAATTTTGTTTATCCCTTTAACATCAGCTAAAATATTTAAAGCATCTGCATCAATTACCAGATGTTTATCACATTTTTCAAGCAGCTTTAATAATGCTTTTTGTGTTTCCGCATTTTTGCCAATTCCCGGGCCAATACCTATTGCAGAATATTTTAAGCAATCGGGGATTTCTGAAATATATTTTTCTGAATTATCAATGCTCACGATAGCTTCTGGAAAAGCAGTTTGAATAATATTTACCAATTTCCCTGGCACATGGACAGTTACCAATCCACAGCCTGTTCTCAGGCACGATTTGGATGAAAGAACCGCAGCTCCTGCCATTCCATAACTACCGGCTACGATAAGCGCGTGGCCAAAAATTCCTTTATGTCCAAATTCCTGGCGTTTAATAAGTTTTATTTCTTCAACTCCTGTTAAATAATAATCAGTGACTGTTTGAGCGATTGCCAGCTTGGTCAGCCCGATATCCAGAATATGCCAATGCCCTATGCATTGTGCATTTTCCGGAAAAAGAAAAGAAAGAAACGGGAACTGAAATGTTAGTGTATGACCGGCAATGAAAACTGGCGAATCGCCTGCTACATTCTCGCTTTGAAGGCCTGAAGGCAAGTCGATTGAAATTTTTACACCAGGACAACGGTTAAGGTATTCGATTGTTCCTGCTGCAATATCAGTCATTGGCCTTGTCAACCCGGAGCCAAAAATGGCATCTATTACAACATCATCCTGGTTTATTTGAGGCAAATGATTTAGTAAATTAACTTCAGCCAACTTTATTAAATCGTTATGTTTTATTTTTTCTAAATTAATGGATGCATCGACAGACAGTTTATCTGTAACTTTAATCAAATAAACTTCAACATTAAAATCTCTGTCTTTTAATTGACGCGCTATTGCAAGGCCATCTCCGCCATTGTTGCCGCATCCTGCAAAAATTTTAAAAGTTTTATCCTTGCTAAAATGGTTGGTCAGCCATATTGTGCACTGAAAAGCAGCCCGTTCCATCAGGTTAATTGATTCAACCGGCTCGTTTTCAATAGTAAATTGATCGATTTTTTTTCTTTGTCCTGAATTAAAAATTTTCATTTTTATTGAAAAGAAATTTAGTGTCAGTTCTTGTATGATGAAAGTTAATGCAAATGTAACTGTATTATAATGGATAAAATTAATAGTTGAATTAGTTTGTCAAACAAGTAAAATAGATATTTTTAAATCATATCAAAGTATAATTGTTCATCAAATTTACAAATAAAAAAATACTATTTAAAAACCTGGCGAGATTAAGTGTTTTGGAGTTAAAATTGTATAAAAACCATGCCACAAAATCAACAAAACACTAAAATGACACAAATAAGGAAATTTGTTGTAAGCCATCAAAAAATGTGTCGGTTTTTTCTTTGGACCAATGTATTTATATTTGCTTTGAAAATTTAACTATTTGAGACAATTGGCAAAGCAAGTCAAATTAAACATTTCAGCAAATCAACCTCTGACAATTATTGGGATTGTATCGGTCGAGAATGATTTAAAATTATCCTGGGCAATTAATCAATTGTTGGATATTCAGCTTACGCAGTCGAATATGTTGACAATTCAACAGTCAAAAACCGGTAATAAACTCGAGTTCCCTTTGTTCCAATTTGAAGATGATAAACACTTGCTTAAATTCAGCCTGCTTGCAAACCGCTATAAATTAAATTATTTTTTTGATGAACTGAAAAATATTGACTTCACTTTGATTATAAGAGGCGAACTTGATTTTGAGAATAAGGCTGAAATACTTTTGAGGTTGAAAACTTCCCCTGAAATCACATCATTATTGCTGATCGATTCAAATTCTTTGAGAAAGAAAGAAAATTTAGATTTTTTTTAAGCGTTAAAAAAACAGTTTTAAGGCCAGGCTTGTAAATTTTTTTCAATAATATTTTTTTTCATTCTTTTTGACGAAAAGGTGACAATTGATTGGCATTTTGCAGCGTTTCTTTCTATATTTATAAAAAGAAACAAACAACCTGAAACACCTAACAACATGAGAAAAGATTTAATAAAAAGTCCACGGGAAGAAAAAAGATCTTTTGGGCGGGCAAACATTCTAAACAAAAGTATGGAGTATTCTTCATTCAATTTATCACAAGTACCTGTTCACACAAATTCCGATGACGAAGATTACTTTTTCGAAGTGGAAGATTTTTAACTTTTTTGTTTGTCAATATTTTAAAGGCCTTTGCAAAATGCAAGGGCTTTTTTATTCCGGAATCTTGAAGCCGGTATCCAATATCTTAGCCTATTTCTTTAACTATATTATTTCAATAATTGTATTATTGGCTTTCCCTGACTTGCATTGGGATATGGGATGTCGAGAAATAGTGAAAGTGTTGGCGCAATATCAATAATATCTATCGGATAATAAATAACCTGACGATTTATTTTCCAACCATAAAATATAAGTGGTACATGCGAATCGTACGTATAAGCAGAATTATGTGCGGTAGAAGCATCGTTGTATTCTGTCCATCCTGGTTCGAGATTTATAATAATATCGCCTGAACGTTTCTGGTGAAAGCTGTTCTGCATCTTTTCAAAAATCCCTTCTGAATAATTTGTTTTTTGGAGCATGGTTGAAGTAACTACATTGGTTACACCTGTAAATTGAAGTAGAAATTGTGCAACATCATCCTGAAAAGCCGGCAAGGATAGCTTGGAATCCTGGATCAGCAGCCTGTTAAGGAACAATTGCTGGTTATTGTATAGTTTAATCCATTCTCCTTTTCCATAAACTATATTCAAATAACTTTTTAATAATGCGATAGACTGTCCCTGGTTAAAATATCCTGACGGGATACCCAGGTTTGTCATGTATTTGGGATTATACACAGCACCATGATTTGAAGTAAGATATACAAGCATATTGCCTTTCCCGATATAACTATCTAAAAAGTTTAACAAATGCTGGATTTCTTTATCGAGCCGCAGGTAGGCATCTTCCATTTCAATTGAATTAAGTCCGAAAGCCTGGCTGATATATTCTGTAGTTGAAAAATCGATGACCAGGTAATCTGTATATTTACCTTTGCCCAGGCTCTCGTTCACAATTGCCGAAACAGCAAAATCTTTAATTAAGTTATTTCCCTGTGGCGAATATTTTAATATTGAATAATCGAGCCTGCCATCCGATTTAAGGCTTAAAGCTTTCAAATCATATGGGAACATCTTAGTTCCCTTTAACCCTTCTTCGTAGCGGTTGTTATCGGGAAGACATTCGAAATACATGCTGTCGGCAAGTAATTTTGTCCAGTTTTCCGACAAATATATATCCCCGAACTTTTTAGTATTAAATTCTTTTACCCAGGCAGGAAGTTCTTTTCGATAAACCGAACTTGTTACAAAATTTCCGGTAAATGGATCGAGCCAGTAAGCAGCATCGGCAATATGACCGGCCAAAAGCACTGCTGCGCTTGGATCGATTGAAACAGATATTACTTTCGACATTTTAAAAGTCGATAATTTAAGTTCGTCACCAAAAGTCGAGGCCAACAATTTGGATGGAGAATGTTTTCCACAATCATTTTCAGGGTCGCCGCCGATACATTGTGCTTCCTCGTCCATTGTACAGTGAACAATTTTGTCAGAAAGCTGAAGATACCATCTGTCAGAAATTATACCATGTGCAGAAGGGTTTGCCCCGGTAGCGATAGTTGCAAACCCACAATTCGACTGGGTAAAGAGATAGTTAAAATTAGCATTTTTACAAAAGCTTCCTTCATTTACAAGCCTTCTAAAACCATTGTTTTCGTATTTGTCCCAAAATTTAAAAATATAGTCGTAGCGCATCTGGTCTATGATTATTCCTATAACCAATTTTGGTTTCTCTGATGGTATTTGTGCTAAGTTTTGTGTAAAACTTTTGCCTGTGATAAAAATAAGTAATAGTATAATATTAAGTTTAAGCATACTATTCTGGCTGAAAATTCGAGATGAATTCATAATAAAAATAAATTTAATACATTGTGGCTTGGTGCAAAGATAGAAATTTATGCTTCCGTGAAACCTTATATTTTTCGAGATTGGGTTATGGGCTTCTTTTAAAACTGCCAAAACACCGTTCGACTGCAATTAAGGTGACACTGCAACATTGTCATTTTTTCAAAAACAAGTTGTATTTAGAGATGCGCTTGTATGTTTGATATTTCATTTGCACAAAAAAAATTACCAGCCCGGCAGAAAATTCAACCCAACACCGGCATTTTTTAAACCACCGTCCTGGATTGGAACAGCATAAAACGGTTCGAGTATCATGTATCCAAAGAAATTTATTCGCAAAGAAATCCCATAACTTACCAAAGGATAACGATATTTAGAATAGTCGACTTGATAAATATTATTTGGATTTGTAACTCCTAAATTAAATTCATTTAACCTTGTATTTACGTAAGCCTTTTCGGTAAATGAAAAATAATTGTATGAATTCCAGGCTAACCCGGCATCACAGAAGAAAGACAATTCAGAAACAAAATACTTAAATGGGATAATACATAACCTTTCCGGGCCAGTAAAAGGGATCCTTAATTCTATGTTTGCGACTGCGATTTTACTTCCAAATAAAAGATTAATTTTATCTGAAGAATTTTGTGTCGGGGTGCTATATAAATAACTATTGTCATAACCTCTTACAAGCCAAGGCCATCCTATAAACAATGCCCTGTAAACATTGTTGGTCGATTCGTTGCCATATCGTCCCATATGATAAACCCTCATTGCCAGACAGAATGGGTTAAAGAAAAAATATTTCCGGTAGTCAATTAATAAATTTACAAAATTCATTTCTCCATAATAATAATCTGTTTCGGCCCTGAACCTTTGGCCGCGCAATGGGGATGCAATTCCCATGTATGCATTGTCCATCGTAAATGCAGTACCAATATTGTTCATCCCAAAACCTTTACCCGTCGGTAGGTTTCGAACTATATCCTGTGTAATTAAATCACCGCTTTTATCGTAATAATAATCATAACGATCTAACCGTTGGCTATAATAAGCAAATGAAGTGAAAGCTTCTAACCTTTTTGTTTGCGAAAGGGGTTTTATTGCAAATAGGGTTATCGCATCTTCAAAAATCCTTTGATAATTCAACGAAATACGGTCGGCACTTATATAATTCCCTCCATTTTTAAGGTATAAGGTAGTATCTGTATAATAACCATATCGAAGTGGTATATGGGAAAGGGAAACTCCCCAATTGATTAAATTCTTATTGTTGATAAACGCCACAGACCCAGCAAAATCATATATTTCGCCATTTAAAGATAAACCCGAATATAACTGATAATTCCCTACCATATCGCTAAATAGAAAATCAATACTTCCTGACATACCAGTTCCATAATAGCTGCTAACTCCTACACCCATGCTTGTTCCACCTACATAGTCGAGTTGAAACTTTGATTTATATGGAATTGTTTTAAATGAGTCGTTTGGAATCACATTTTGATTTATGTTGTTTTCAATATTAAAGTCTACAATATTATTTGAACTCCTTTTAAACGGAGGCAGGTGCGCTGCCGTAAAATCTACGCGGTCTGTCGGCAATAACTGTGCTTTAAAAGAATTTTCAGTGGCCTGGTAAAGGTCATAATCGGCTTTAAAAAAATGGGTATAAACAATATTTCCACTTGTCCTGTCGATACTAAAAGCCGGAGTAAATTCGGTTACACCGCCAGACACCGGTAATCAGGTGAGTAAGTCGGTACACTTTAGCCGAATCAGGTGAATATTTGTAAAGGTTACGAAACCCATCGGCATCTGAAACAAAATATATAAATTTCCCGTCTGGCGAAAATTGCGGGTTGAGGTTTTCTGCACCCGGAAATACAGGTAGTATGGAAATATTTTGAGTTAGGATGTCTAAGATACCTATCCTGTAGCCTCTTTTAGAAGAATCATTTTTCATAGATGAAGGCCTGTCGGTTGAAAAAGCCAGGTATTTGCCATCTGCCGACCATGCAGGCTGTAGATTGCAGTAAATATCATGTGTAAGTTTTTCAACTTTTCTTGTTTTCAGGTTTAATGAATATAAATCGTTAACACATTCCGAAAGCCCGCTTACAACTATAAGTATTTCCATCGGGCGACCATGATGGGTTGTTAAAAGCATCAACGCCCGGAACATCTAATTCTTCGTATATCTTCGGATTTTCAGCATTAATAATTAGCAAACGGTTTCTTCCTTTGCTGAAAGTCACAAATGCAAAATTCTTTCCATCCGGTGACCAGGCCCGCCGGATTCTAAGTAATTGAAATCGTCAATTTTATCATCACGCACAGTACTCGAAAGCATCCGGATTATTTTACCGGAATATGCGTCAGCCAGAAATAAGTCGAATGTAAAAAGGTCTTTTTCCGATACAAATGCAACAAACTTGCCATCCGGGCTTAACGATGGGGCAATATTAATTGTGCCTGCATTTTTAGCGTGCAATATTTTCCTGCCCACTGGTCTTTCAATTGTATCCTTCAGGCAACTGAAGTAAAAATCTTTTGTGCCTTTTTTCCATTCTTCAGAAAAATCCCTCTCGTTATAATGTGTTAAGCTGTCAAGTGCCCTGTCATATCCTATTTTTGTTGCCACGTCGAATAAAGGCTTAATAATTGTATCACCGTAAAAACCTGCAACAAAAGCCCAGAATGCCTGGCCATAGCGATATGGAAAGTATTTATATGATCGCGTAAGGTCTTCCAACGATGGAAAATCATTATTGATAACAGCATCACGCATCCACATCGCGGTATTGGGGTCGAAACTGCCAAGTGACATATATTCAGCCATACCTTCGATCATCCAGAGCGGGATGTTTCGCAGGTTTCGCTGCTGCAAACTATCTTCCCCCAAAATCAATCTATATTGAAAGGCATGTACCAATTCATGTCCCAGGACGTGATCGGTTTGGGCTTCAGATTCCATGACCGGCAAAACAACCCTGTTCTTCAATGCTTCTGTAACGCCACCAGTCCCGATCCCGATGTTTCCCATTATTGCATTTGTTTGCTCGAAATCGGCCTGGTTGGAATAAATAATTATCGGGTTGCGGGTTTTAAAAGTATCTTTGAACACCTGCAAATGCCGGCCATACCATTTTTCAGCATTTTCGGAAAGCTTTTTCGCCGTTGAGTCGTTGCTAAAATAATGATATACCTCGAAATGAGGTGTTTTCAGTACTTTAAATTCAAAAACTTTATAGCATGGTTTATTTGGGCCATTAAAATATTGACCATTTATTGAGGCAGTAAAGCAGCTAAAAATAAAAACAGTCGAAATTATTATATTAAAAACCTTACGGCATCTGTCATATAAAAGAATATAACTGTTAAAACACATCCGTTCTTTTTGTATCGTTTACATAGAATTAACCGTTCAATGCACTAAACATCAAAGATAATCCCAAAAGCGAAATTCAAATTAGATTTTTAATATTATTGGAACCTGGGAACTAAAATTAATCAGCAAACATTTGCAAATCATGCAGTCTTTTATAATAGCCATTAAGCGAAAGTAATTCTTCGTGTTTCCCGCGTTCGACTATTTTTCCTTCGCTAAGTACACAAATTTCGTCAGCATGTATAACAGTTGAAAGCCTGTGTGCAATAACAATAGTAGTGCGGTTTTTCATAAGGTTAGTCAATGCATCCTGTACCAGTCGTTCCGATTCTGTGTCAAGCGCTGAAGTTGCCTCATCAAGAATCAGGATTGGCGGATTGCTAAGTACAGCCCTTGCAATGCTGATACGCTGCCGCTGCCCGCCAGAGAGTTTTCCGCCCCGGTCGCCAATATTATGATCATATTGATGTTTCGATGTTGAAATAAACTCATGTGCATGTGCAACTTTTGCAGAAGCCTCTACTTCTTCTAAAGTACATACATCACGTCCAAAAACAATATTATTGAAAAAAGTGTCGTTAAATAAAATTGGTTCCTGGTTCACGATGCCCATCATGTGCCGCAAATCCTTAACTTTATAATCTTTTATATTTATACCGTCAATTAAAATTTCACCATGGTCGATGTCGTAAAACCGTGGCAATAAATCAACCAATGTCGATTTTCCTGAACCAGACTGTCCAACAAGTGCAACAGTTTTTCCCTTTTCAATTTTTAAATCGATATTTTGAAGCACAAAATGTTGCTCATATTTGAATGAAACATTACAATATTCTATCGATTCGATGAATTCCCTCTTAGCAATAGCATCTTTCTTTTCTTTAATCTTACTTTCGGCCTTAAGGATAAAATCAATACGCTCTGCCGAAGCCAAACCTTTTTGGATGCTGTAATAGGAAGTAGAAAGGCGTTTAGCAGGTTCGAGGATTAAATAAAATGTAGTCAGGAAACCAATAAGTTCCTGGGGTTTCATGTTTGTTTTATGTGTAAGGATCAGCGTTGAACCATAAACCATGATAATTAGCATGACCACAGTTCCCAAAAACTCGCCAACCGGACTGGCCAATGAACGTTTGCGGTTAATTTTTATAACCATGTGGGTATAGTCGTCGTTTATTTTTTTAAACCTTCCGGTTATCGATCTTTCTGCATTAAATGCCTTAATAATCCGAAGTCCCGAAAGGGTTTCTTCGATCAGGGCCAACAGAGTACCAAGTTTATTTTGGCTTTTAAACGACTGTTTTCTTAAATTTCGTCCAATTCGACCTATTAATAATCCACTTATCGGCAGCATGATCAAAGCAAAAATTGTAAGGTGAAAACTTGTGACCATTAAAAACCCTAAATATATTATTATCGTCAAAGGATCGCGAAAAACCATTTCGATAGTGCTGATTATTGATGCTTCAATTTCCTGCACATCAGTAGTCATGCGCGACATGAGATCACCCTTTCGCTCATTTGAAAAATATGAAAGTGGCAAGTGAAGTATTTTATCGTACAGGTTGTTGCGCATGTCCCTGATTATCCCTGCCCGCATTGGCGCCTGGAAGTGCATTGCCATGTAAGCGAAAACATTTCTTAATAATGAAAAAAAAGCAAGTGAAACAGCCACAATTACTAGTGTCAAAGGCTTCCCATAATTCAATATCAGGACACTAAAAAAATAGTTCAGGTTTTCTGTCAAATATGAAGTTGAAAAATGAAAGGTAGTATGTTTATATACCATAGATTGTGTGCCAAAAAGAATACCCAAAAACGGCGCGAGCATTACCAATGTAAAAACTGAAAACAATACTGAAAAAAGGTTGAAAGTGATGCTGGCTGTGGCGTGTTTCCAATAAGGTTTAATATAATGGGCTAAGGAGAAAATTTTATTCACTCGAAATAATTTAGTTATTACTTTTCATTTATTGTACTTGCTTTAATTTTCGGATTTCAAAGTTTGAAGTTGCTCCACTCCCTCAAAAACCCATCCGCAATGCCGGTCGCGAACCTTCATTATTATTTGTAAACTCACTTAATATATATTCATGACATTTTTTTGTATGATTGAATTAAAATTTATTAATAATGAAGGTTTCATTTGCTAATGCTTAATTCCTGTATAATTGAACGGCGTAATGGCTGATAATTCATTTTTTACTCTTTCATTTACATCGAGGTTGTCAATGAATTTCTTAATAACGTCGGCATTAATTGTATTATTGCCCCTGGTAAGGTCTTTTAATGCTTCAAATGGGTTTGGGTAACCCTCGCGGCGGAGTATAGACTGAATGGCCTCAGAAACTACGACCCAATTTTTCTCTAAATCGGCATTGATAGCCGGTTGGTTGACTATTACTTTGTCAAGGCCTTTTTGTAATGATTTTATTGCAATGAGAATATGAGCCATTGGGACTCCAATATTTCTTAACACAGTAGAATCGGTCAGATCTCTTTGTAAACGCGAAATGGGCAACTTGGCAGCAAGGTGTTCGAAATAAGCATTGGCAATTCCCAGATTTCCTTCAGCATTTTCAAAATCAATCGGGTTCACTTTATGCGGCATAGCCGATGAACCAACCTCCTCCTTCTTTACTTTCTGTTTAAAATACTCCATCGAAATATAAGTCCAGAAATCGCGGCAAAGATCGACAAGTATTGTGTCTATTCGTTTCAGAGCGTCGAAGACTGCTGCCAAATTATCGTAATGTTCAATTTGTGTTGTTGTCTGCGAACGGTCCAGGCCAAGTACGTTGTTTACAAAATTGTTGGCAAAATCGATCCAATCGAATTGGGGATAAGTTACCACATGCGCGTTTAAATTGCCGGTAGCGCCGCCAAATTTGGCCGACCAGGGAATAACCTTAAGTTGTTGTAACTGCTTTTTCAACCTTTCAGAGAAAACTTTGATTTCTTTTCCAAGTTGGGTTGGCGAAGCCGGTTGTCCGTGTGTCCTTGCAAGCATAGGAATATTTGCCCATTCATTTACAAATGTATCGAGCTTTGAAATAATATGATCGATAGCAGGAAGATATACCACATTTATCGCTTCTTTGAAAAGCAGGGGTATTGCAGTGTTATTAATATCCTGTGAAGTAAGCCCGAAATGCAGAAATTCTTTAAAAGCTGACAACTGCAACGAATCGAATTTCTGTTTCAGGAAATATTCTACTGCTTTTACATCGTGGTTTGTAGATTTCTCAATTTCTTTTATCGAAAGGGCATCGCCCAATGAAAACTCTTTGTAAATATTTTGTAAAACAGGGAATTTGCCCGGATCGAAATTTTTTAATTGTGGCAAAGGCAATTTGCAAAGCGAAATAAAATATTCCGTTTCAACCAGCACCCGATATCGCAGAAGGCCAAACTCAGAGAAGTATGGTGACATTTCTTGGGTTTTGTCGCGGTACCTTCCATCAACAGGCGAAATAGCGGTAAGGGCATTCAGTTCCATTGTTGATATTTTAAGTCGGTAAAGGTATGAAACTCGAATGATTTAGCAAATAGTTACACTTTGACATATTTTAAAAAACATTTTGATTCCTCCTATATGGTTTTATGAATAAGATAAGCTTTAACAAAAAAATTCATCTTAATGCAAGATGGATTTTTTTAAAGAAATTAATTTATGTTATTGCGTTAATACCATACGCTTTGATGCCACCTCCTGCCCGTCAGTTATGAGGTTGTAGATGAAAATCCCCGGGCGGAGTTCGTAACCGTTTATGGTAATAGAACCATTCCCTTTTAAGGCAACAGGAATTGATTTGATCTGGAACCCGGTCAGGTCGTAAATATTAATTGTTGCCTGCCTGACTGTTTCTGGCAGATAGTAATTTATTGTTGTGGCAACACTGAAGGGGTTTGGGGCATTTTGGCTTAAAGTTGCAACATCAGATACCTTTATCTGTGCTCTCTACTGATGTTGTTATTTCGGCGCTTTTTAAACTTGAATTCTTGCCCTTTAAAGCATTAATTTGTATCTTCTGGCTATCGACCTGTGCAGCTAATGTCTTAATAGCTTCTGCAAGAACTGGCACAACTTTAGTATAATCTATTGCATACAAATCTGTTGAATCATCATAAGTTACAACCTCTGGTAAAACTTTTTGAACATCCTGGGCTAGAAAACCAAGATAATTTTTCCTGCTTTTATTAATTGCATTTATTTTCTTTGAAGACATTTTAGAGGTATCATTGGCAAAAAAACTCATTTTATAATCATATTCTACGCCATTTAGTTGTTTTATAATGCTTAGTGCATTGTTAATACTTCGGATATTCTCTTTAATCCTGGCATCAGATACAGTTACATAGTTACAACTATAAATATCTAAAAACTGATGATTTGATTTACCAAGAAAAGCGTCTGCGCTGGGATATGAAGGATAGATTGCCAGTCCACCACCACAATAACCAGTATAGTCAACTGTTAACATTTCAGCGGCAGTATTGCCAATAGTAGTGACATGATTTGATGTGATTTTAATTTGACCATTGGCATTAACTACCAAAAACAACAAAATTGAAATGATATAAAGTTTTGTTTTCATGATTTTTTGTTTTATAATTTAATTAAATACTTTTTTAAAATTTTATCTCCAATTTGGAGAAATGATTGCTTTAAATGCTCCGCAGGGTTTAATTATTATTATATTAAAAGAACTGTTAAATTGTATACAATATTCCAATTGAAAACTAATTAATAAACTTACTTTCTTTTACCCATAATTTTGCAAGAATGTGCTCGTCCATTAGCAAAATAAAATTCTATACTCTCAGAAGCAAAAAAATATCCTCCATAATGACCATTTATAGGATAAGCTTGTAAAGTTTTGTTGAATAATTTAATTTTAAAAATCCGCTGTTTCTATGCTAATCTGTAAAACAGAGTCTACGGCGTCTTTTGTTATGATTATACTAATAGTATCTGATTTACTATTTTCTCCAGGTTTGTGTCCACTATAACTATCGCACATTCTATTGCAAAAATAAGTGCCAGTATAAGCATTGCGGTAATCTGTTGTTGTGGTAGGATTATTAAATGATGTGCAAATAATAAAACATATCATGTTTAATGTTATAATTTTTTTCATTTGGTTTGTAATTTATCGTTGAATTATTATTTTCTTAGCAAATATTCCTTCGCTTGTTTTTATCCGGGCAAAATAAATCCCTTCTTTCAGGTTGCTTACATCAATTTCTTTTCCCTTTGTACATATCATTTCTTTACCCTGCAAATCATATATTCTTGTTAATAATACATTATCTCTGCCCGCTATTACTTGCAATCGATTTTTTGCCGGATTGGGATAAATTGTTACTTGTTGACTTGATAATTGCTCTATACCAACATTTCCTTTTTCACAAGCAAATTCGCCCATTGTTAAAGTCGAATTAGAACTAAAATTTTCTCCAACAATCTTTCTCCAACCATATTCAAAAGTAGAACCTATTTGAATTCGTACACCAATATAAGTCGTATCAGAACCAGCTAAGACTTCCACAATTGAACGAACTGCTATCTCCTAGACCTTGACACGCCCCTAAACCAAGCCGAAAATAATAATTCAGATAAACCAAACTATCCCAATTTGCTTTTGAATTTATTGTATCATTATATCGAAATACTTTAGCCATTATATAACTGTTTGCATAACCATTTCCACAATTAAAGCATGTGTCATAAGTTCCAAAAGCAACTTTATTGTTATTAAAACCTCTAATTGTGCAATAATCTTCGTTTTCACCTAACGGACCGTCAGACCATTAGGAGCAAGAAGTGCAAATTGAAAGTCCATTATACCATCATTATTTATATCAAGTGAATCATAACCTAAATTATTTCCAGGGATGCTAATTACAGTACTATCGGGAGTATATTTATAATAGTAATCATTTACAACATGCTGCCCGGCTATAATAAATTGTGCATTTGCATAAGATCCTAAAAAAAAAAATAATACAAGCATAAATTTTATTGTTTTACTCATAATATTATTTATTTTAAAGACATTCGTGAATACTTCGTATTTCATAATCTTGATTTTTTATTATTGAGGACATGGCGTTATAATTGCAGAAAATTGACCTGTACCAGTTCCATTAATGGTAGTACCCACATCTAATAATATATAATCAGTTGCCCGTAATGTACAACTATCACTTAAATTAAATGTAGGGCTCGACAGAACCAACAGTAACAGTATGAATAGATTCTTCAATTGCACGTGCAGGAGTGGCATGATAATAATTGGTAACTGGGTTGCTAATTGTTAATTGATTTTGACAATTAACATTAAGCCTGTAATAATGAAAATAATCAATTACATAATTAGCAGGTGGCATGTGAGGTAACTTTACACTCCATGGAGTAATGTAAAAATCAAAAGCCAATTTCAAATAATGGTTTGGGGTAGGAACAACTGAATTGGGAACAACCCTAACAGGTATATCGTCGAAATAAAAAGTTACCTTGTCAACATCCCACTGGCAAGCATATTTGTGAAAGATAGAATCTAAACGTGGCAAATTCGGAACATCATATAAAGAGCCCTCCTTACTCATTATACAGCTATTAGGAGGATTAAACCACCAGAAATTCGTACCATATTCATGCCTATTATATGATTCAGAATACCCGTTTTCCGCAATATCAATCTCATTATAATAACCATCAGGGCAAGCTGCCCGCAATAAGCCAAAAAGCAGGCCAATAAGCAATATTGCCAATAGGGTACTTAGCACTGATTTCCAAATATCCATATTTAAAAGGTGTGTCAGCATTACATATTGAAAAAATTTGACCACCTTGATATTGATATACACTATCTATCATTACCCCTTTCTGGTTCTGAACCATATAATATTTATTCGGATTTAATGTATCCGCATGAATTGTCAAGTTACCAGATGAAACTATCACATTACTTTTAAAATCAGCCGCAAAACTATGATAATCTGGTACGTTATCATATGCATACCATTTTTTAGTATTTAATGCAGTACCGTTAAAATCATCTGAAAGTGTAGTGTCCTTAACCCAAGCAGGATCATTAATTGGAATTTGTGCTTTACTGTTTGGCATCAGTATAAAATGTAAAATTAAAGCCAATACACCAAAATTATTTAGAAATTTTGATTTTTTCATGTCGGTTAATGTTTAAATTTTTACTTAAAAATCAATAAATAAAACTAAGGCCTCAGTATGATTTATATTATTCAAAAATAACTTTCATATTGACAGTATTACCCTTCATACCACTAAGTTTTACAAAATACAAACCCGAGGGCAGGCCTTCCCGGCTTATTTCAATTGGCGATTGTCCTGCAATATTATAGCTCTTTACTATTATCCCGGATATGTCCATTATTTCCAACCTGTCGAACCTGCCAACAGGTGCATCAATATTTCCCTTATCCAAAACCGGGTTGGGTATTATTTTAATACTCTCGGCAATATTGGTTTGGCTTATATCAGTCCTAATATAATAGCATCGTTGTATTGATACATGCACCAATTGTTGCATTGATACAAAACTCTATTTTCCTGCCTGAAACAAACAAGATCGTTCCATAAGCCGTTGTTTGGCAAACTACCGGTAGCAAACAATAAACCCCTTAATTGCCCGATACCTTCTACCCATGAAGTAAAAGGTATTAAGTCATATATGCTTTCACCAAAATAGAATATTTTCCTGTAATCATTACCTACTAATATACTATCGATACTGACAAGGATAAGTGGAGGGCCGATTTGTAACCCGAATTAACCTATTGTTTGGCCCATAATTGCAAACTGTATCTCCAATTTTGAAAGAAAAATCATATAACAGAATTTCGGTATCTTTTGCGATATCGGTATATTTACATTCGGGCGAAAAGCTAACTGTTTTAATAGAATAGTAATACACTTTCTTATTATCTTCCCTTAACCCGCCTATTAATTTATCTTCGGTAAAAATAGTGTCGGTAGAATGGTAAAGCTTATGATAAAGGTTACCATTAATAACAGTGTCGTTGTCTTTCAGGGCATAGCAATGAAATACCGGGGCATGGTTATCTTCATCAGGGTAATAATACATTTCTGTCCACATTGTGTTCTTTGTAGGAAACGGGGAGTAGGTTTTAGGTATGTGCTGCCAATAAAAACAATCATTGTATTTGCCTGTAGTATCGGCTTTGAATATTAATGAACCATTGTTGAAAAAACAAAGCAATTCGGTAGGGAATAGGATATCCGGTGCAAGAGAACCCGTAAAAGACCTTCCCCTATGTCGCCAATGCCTTCAATCCAAACATGAGGTGCATTTAAAATAGACATACCTTTTTCAGTATCTGGATAAAGTTCAATATCTTGATAATAATCAGCAAAAACCCTTTTATGGTATATTCCATCTATATTAACAGAATCTATTAAATTAACAATGTAATAGTTAAATATGTATTGGTTTGCCGAACTATCAGTGCTACTTCTTATAAAATAATCAACAATTGATATCATGATTTTATTGCCAACCTTAACATTAAAACTATAGTTAATCATTTCTTTGGCATTTAAACCTAAAGGCCTGAAATAAACTTTTTGTGCCAAAATATCTTCCCGCATGTACCCTGCCAGGCTCCAATTAGCCGATAGTGAATCGTAGGCTGAAATAATTTTGCTATAAACCGTGTCGTTAATTACAGTATCCGTTGACACTTTTAAAACCTGAGTTAAATTAAAATCATCCCCATGATGCAGCACATTCCAGCTGTTGCCTTCTACAAGCATTGTTATATATTTATGGGCATAGGAATTTTTTAAAATTGCCAAACCAAATATTAAAAAGACAAAGATTTTCGTTCTCATATGGATTGAGTTTAAGAGAAATGAAATTACAAAAACTTTCCCTTAATCAAAGTCAAAGTAAAATATTCACAATGAAATTTCACTGCACTACAGTGAATTTGTTTTGCACTGTAGTGTGTTTGTTTTGCATTAAAGCGCAATAATTTATAGGGCGTTATACTTTGTTCATTTCGGTTAAAACCTTAAACCCTGCCTCAAAACCGCCTTCGCGGGTGTAAATATAGCTTTGCAATTCCCTGCAATAAGTAACAGGCATATCCATATTTTTCAATTCGTTAATGTAATTGAAAAGTGTTCTTTTTGAAATGTTCAGTTTGCAGGCACACTGTTCAGGTGTTCCGGTAGAACGTAGACTTATCAGGCAATCTATTTGTTTAAGCCGGGCAAGGTACTCATTGGTATTCATATTAATTGGGCCTGTCCCTGCGGCCAGATTAGAAACTAAAAAAAGCGTGGGACACAACTTTCTCCGGTTCTGAGGCTCTCGCAAAGCCTTTGCTACAAGATAAAAGTATAGCCCACGCCGTAGCGTGAGCATCCACTTTTCATTCTTAGTAGCAACATGAAATTTGCGAGATTTCAGAAACCAGAATAAAAGCTGACGCTTTTTATTATTATTTATTCGTTATGTTTTAAAATTCATAATCTTATGTTTCTAATGTTCTACAAATATAAACCTGTGTATTGCATAATTTCAAATTTTACAGTAATTATTAAGCCTTTGTCTCAGAAAGTCAATAAAAAAGAAACACGGAATTTAGCATTGTATTTTTGCCCCTCCGTGTTCTTTCACTAACTTATCCAACCATCATTTATAGCAAAATTGGTAAAAAGTAACCCTTGGTTTTTGTTCTTTTTGTTAATTTTATCTTAGATTAGTGCATTCACTTGCATTATTAATACTTTTGCAATTTGAAAAGCATAAGATAATGAATAAATATAAGGTATCTGCAGTTTCGTTTTACAATACACTGCCCCTGGTTTACGGGTTAAAAAATAGTTCACTTATACATTCAATTGAACTTACAGTCGATAATCCTGCGCGCTGTGCAGAAAGGCTTATTGAAGGTTCGGCGGATATAGGGTTAATTCCGGTTGCAGCTATCCCCCTGATAAAAAACGCCAACGTTTTTTCGGAATATTGCATAGGCGCTATTGGTAAAGTACGTACAGTTATCCTGGCAAGCGATATCCCAAAAAATGAAATCAAAGAGATTTTCCTCGATTCTCATTCAAGGTCATCCAATGCATTGGTAAAAATTATGGCCAAAGAATTTTGGAAAATAAATGTAAGTTTTCGAAACGGCTACGAGGGTTTTGAAAATATCGAAATAAAAGGAAATACAGCTGCAGTCGTTATTGGAGATAAAGCATTTCGGGTAGAAAAAAATCACAAATACATTTACGATTTGGCCGAAGAATGGGAAAAATTTACCGGATTGCCCCTTGTGTTTGCTTGTTGGGCTGCTAACAAACCATTGGAAAAAGAATTCATTAGGAAATTCGATGAATCGATGAATTTCGGGTTAGGCCATATCCATGAAGCATCACTAACGGCCAATTTAAATGGATTATCTGACTATGAAAGCATAGAATATTATCTTCGGAACAATATCAGTTTTAACTTCGATGAAAAGAAAAAAGAAGCCATGAAGTTGTTCCTGGAATTGTTGGGTGGAATTTAGAGTTTTTACTGCTTAATTATTCATTACGGGCTACTCATAAAAGTGCATTTCTTTCAAATATTTATAAACTTTTTCGTTCATGAAATAATGCATGTTTTTACCAGCTTTAATGCTTTCACGAATGAAAGTTGAAGAAATTTCAATAAGCGGTGCATCAATAAATACGCAATTATCCAGATTTTGTAATCCTTTCAAATCAATCCCCGGACGCGGGTATATATAACGTGTACATGTGAGCACAAGCTCTTCATAATTTTTCCATTTATGAAAAGTTGGTAGCCCGTCGGCGCCCAGGAGTATTGCAAATTCACGATCAGGAAATTGTTCGCGAAGGTAAACAAGAGTATCTATAGTATAAGAAGGCTTCGGCATTTTAAATTCCACATCACTGACCTTAAATCGAAGGTCGCCATCGATTGCTTCGCGCACAAGTGCCAGCCTGTGGTAATCGGCCAACAGGCCTTTTCGCTTTTTTAAAGGGTTTTGTGGGCTGACTATAAACCAGACCTGTTTTAAATCGGTATATTCAACAACATAATTTGCAATTGCCAGATGGCCAATATGTATTGGATTGAAAGAACCAAAAAACAAACCTGTCTTCATTTTAATAGCTTTTGGGAATTAGGTTTTAGCTGTTAAGTTATTTTAATTTGTATTTTGGAATCTCACATTAGCATTTTAGCATATTGGCACATTCGTAATCAGTCTCTGACATTAGTAATCGTTTTTCGTTCATTTTGAATATCCGATTCGACCAAACCATCACGTAATTTGATTATCCTGTGTGCATGTCTTGCAATGTCTTCTTCATGTGTTACAAGAATGACGGTATTTCCCCTGTCGTGGATTTCGTCGAACAGGTTCATAATATCAACTGAAGTTTTAGAATCGAGGTTACCTGTTGGTTCATCTGCCAAAATAATTGCAGGTTTGTTAATCAAAGCTCTTGCTACTGCAACCCTTTGCCTCTGTCCACCGGAGAGTTCATTGGGCTTATGGTGCATCCGGTCAGTGAGGCCGACACTTTCGATTACCTCTTTGGCACGTTTAATTCTTTCGTGTTTCGAAATTCCTGCATAAACTAAAGGCAGCATCACATTCTCATGTGCATTGTACCTGGGAAGCAGATTAAAAGTCTGAAATACAAAACCAATTTCTTTGTTTCGTATATCAGCAAGCTGGTCGTCGTTTAACTTGCTTACATCGGTACCGTTAAGAATATAGCTGCCACTTGTCGGGGTGTCGAGGCAACCCAGGATATTCATCAATGTAGATTTTCCTGAACCTGATGGCCCCATTATTGCCACGTATTCGTTACGTTCTATCTGCAATGTTATTGATTGAAGCGCTGGAACAACAATACTACCCACATAATAGTTTTTTACAATTTCCCGAAAGGTGATTACGTTATCCATTTTTAAAATATCTTTTAACTATTACGAAGGTAAATTATTCAATCAAGAAATCAATAAGGATTGAATTCAACTTTGCCCTTTTCTGTGCTATTAGTAAAATATTGGGAAAATTTTATTTTTTTGGTTCAATAATTTTTGTAAAAAACATTGATTATGGGATATTACCAAAACCTATTTCAATGTCGTTAACTTAACGAAAAACCCTTCGGCTCCGCTCAGGGTTCATCTTTAGCAAAAGGTGTACGTTGAGCGAAGTCGAAACGTACTTGCAAAATAATCGGTTTAAGTCAACAACATAGAAACCTATTTTCTGAAACGTAACCAAAATTCTTATAGTTCGAAACTCAAATGAAGTTTTGCTTTCTGGCATTGAAAAGAGCCGTCTTCAATGAATAAATTGAAAATGGCCAATTAACAAACTGGGTTTAAAATTATACAGAATCGATTGAAATGGTTTCTATTTTGAAAACAACGCTGTAGTTAATCTATGGTTGTGAAAACAAAGGGCACATTTGACAGGCTTGCATAAGTCTGACCACTTTCCAGTATATCTTCATCTTCTTCGAGGTAACACCAGTTAACTTTTGCATCTAATCCCTTACTCAATAGCTCTTTTAACATAAGAATAATTTCGAAAATAATTTTGGAGGATGCACTATTAAAATATTCCAGTTCAAAAGTTAAAATTGTAATTGGATTAGGATTGTTCAGATATTGTCTTAGCCATTCCAATATGGGATCATAAAATAAAGCTGAATTTTCAGGTAGGGATCGGCCTTTAAATTGAAATATCGCTTTGTCTTTGTCTAAAACAACTTCCGGCGTTTGCTTCGATCCTGCAATATAAAAAGGTTCCATCCGAAAAACTTTTTATGATTTGGCAAATATAGTTGATCTTTTAACAACTGGAAATAATTTTAGTTTCCACTTCCAATAATTTTTTTGATTTTTTCGGATTAAGAGGTTTTTATTTAACTAATTGCTGCTGGTTTTATAATTTCAAGAATAAAAGCGATTATCAAATGCTTTTAGTTTAATCTTTATTCGCTTTGTCACCCAAGGCAGGTTTATTTATATCTTCTGTTTATTTCTTCTTGTGTCCATAACCATATTCACTTATTCTTTTCACAACATGTGATTGGAATAAATTTTATTTTTCCAACTTGTCATATCTTCAATACCCTATTTTGTATTAAATTTGATTTTTTGCAAAATTTATGGGACGTTCTACAGTACACTACGCCGACAATAAAACAAACAATGCTTTAAAAGCCCTTCATAATAAACTTCGGCCTGCAGGTACTCCTGTACAAAGGGTTGAATATATAATCGAATTACTTTTACTTCGTATTTTTGAAACCAAAATCAAACAAGACGAAGAATTTAAGCCGCTTCGAAATCTTTTTTCTGCTGATTATAAATGGCTAAATCCAAAAACTGGGAAAGAAGAAACAAACGAAAATCGTTTGTTCTCCTATTTGACTTCAGTTTCCAACGACCTAATTTTATCAGAACTCAATGATAACTTCTTTCCTTTTTATTCAAATATTTTAACCAGTGCCAGGCAGGTATTTAAAGCAAACCTACCGCAAAAGGTACAAGACCAATTGGTTTTAATTGAAGAAGTTTTCAGCAATTCAAATTTTACCAACAATGTAAACAGTGGCAACCTGGGCGAAGTAATAAGCATTGTTGCCAACGATATTGAAGAAGCCCGTTTATTGAAAACCGATTTGCTGGGCGATGCCATTGAATCGGCTTTAAGCGAAACAGGTAGGACAAAAGATATTGGCCTGTTTCGAACTCCCAGCCATATTCGACAATTTATGACAGCATTGGTGGAGCTTAATTTTGACGATACCGTTTTTGACCCTGCCTGTGGTACAGGTGGTTTCTTATTTGATGCTTTTGAATTTGTAATGCGAAGGGTTGACCCTTCCCGTGAATGGCCGGGCGAAAAAGCCAATACAGAATTGGCCGAATGGTTCGATGATTATTTTCAAAACAATCAAATTGAATTCCCAAGCATTGAGCAAACTACCCAATTTTACCGCAGTGGCGTTACAGGAATTGAATACCTGGGGATGATTCGCAAAATGGCTGCCATCAATTTTTATATCCGAGGCTTAAATCCTGCAAACATTGAGCAAGGTGATTCATTGGCTAAATATAAACCTCAAGATTCACACCAAAGCAAATCAGTAATTCTTGCAAATCCGCCTTTTGGTGCGCAGCGCGACCAGGAAGCCTACCCCGATGTGTGGGGCGAATATTCCAAAGAATCCGAAACTACTATTTTGTTTGTAAAGCTCATTTTTGAGCAACTCAAACAAGGTGGCCGATGTGCAGTAGTTGTTTCTGAAGGTTTTCATACCTGGGACCAGTTTAGTGCAAAGGCATTGCGTAAAATGCTGTTGGTCGAAGCACATTTAAAAGCAGTAATTTCACTACCTCAAGGGTTATTCGTTAGTAAAAACGGGCAAGGCCCAAAAACTTCAATACTTGTTTTTGAAAAAGGCAAATCTAACATTACTAATAGCGAGGCCGATTGGGTTTGGTTTTACAAAGTAACCAACGACGGGTACACCATTGGAACCAACCGTAAAGAACAAAAGGGAAATCAGCTAATAGAGTGCTTAACACTTTACCACGAGTTTATAAAACACGGTAAAAAACCATCTGAAACCAAAAACCAATTTTGCATTCCTGTCGAATGGATTAAAACCCTTGACCCTCGCATAAAAGAAAAAATCCGTATCGAAACCAAAGAGCAATTACGAATTACGAATGAACAATTACGAATTAAGAGAACCGAAGAATTAAACAAGAAAGTAAAAGCCGGAAAAATTACGGAGGCCGACAAGCAAATAGAACTGAAAGTATTCGACCAAATGCTCGAAAACCGAATCCAAAATGAAATAGCCAAACGCATTGACAAAGCCAATAACTATTCTTTTAATTTAGCCAACTACAAAAGTACCATAAGCGACAGCCAAATTGCCGAATGGAAAGAAGTAATTACGAATTACGAATTACAAATTAAGGATGAAAACTTAACTGTTGAAAATATTTATAAAAAATTAAACAACAGCAAGCCCGAAAGTATTTTACCTTATTTGCTAAAATTAAATCCTTTAAATGCTTTAGAGGCCGACATTGCCCGTGAATACATTAGCAATTTAGACAATGAATTAATTGCAAAACATAAGGAACTGAATATAATTAGGGAAATTCTCAAAAGCGGTGCTAAATATCCTATGGTTAAGCTAAAGGGTTATTTAATACTGAACGAGAATAAAATAAAACCTTCAAAAAATCCTGATGTAAATTACAAAGTGCTTGGTGTAAGCAACGAAGTAGGCATATTCTTAAATGAAAAACTACAAGCTGAAGAAACTAACCAAAGTTATTTTGTTGTGGCAAAAAATGAATTTTGCTACAATCCTTACAGAATAAACGTTGGCAGTATTGGCCTAAATACATTCAATTACGACAATCAGATAATAAGCGGCGCTTATATTATATTTGCTTGCAATGAAGATGAGTTAAATCCAAAATATTTAGATGCTCTCTTCAAAAGCAAAGGCTTTTTAATTTATGTAAACGACAAAGCCAACGGTGGGGTACGCATGAACTTTAAGTTTGAAGATATGGAGGCATGGGAAATCCCTTTACCTTCTATTGATGAACAAGCTACCATTGTTGCCCAAATTGGAAAACAAAAAGCGATAATTGAAGGGGCTGAAAAAATTGATAATAATTTTTATACCTGAAAGCCAAGATAAACGTCTATTAAGTACTTTTATAAGCGATAGTCTATATGGTTTATCCGTTAAATTAACGGATGAAGGCAAATATCCTGTGCTTAGAATGAATAACCTTGATGTTTTGGGTAGATGGCATCTTGAAAATTTAAAATATACAGATGATAAGCTGAGTGAAGAAAGATTTTTACAATTTGGTGATTTTATTTTTAATAGGACAAATAGTGTTGATTTAGTTGGTAAATCGTCTGTTGTTGATTTTGAAATGAAAGGTAGTTGGGCTGGATATTTAATAAGATTAAAACTAACCAAAGAATTAAACCCAGTCTATTTAAAATACCTTTTTACAACAAAAAGATATAGAGATTATTTCAAACGAACTTGTAAACCAGCAGGCGGGCAAGCTAACATTAACGCTGATGAATTAGGTACTGTTTCCATTGATTATTTTGAACGTAATATTCAAGATAAAATCATAGCAGAATTAGATGCCCAAATGGAGGTATTGAAAGGCTTACTCAAAATGAAAGTCGAAGCCGAAAAGAAAATAAAAAAAATATTGGCCGATGTTTGGGGCGTTGAAACAATTACGAATTACGAATTATCAATTACAAATGGAATTACGAATTACGAACCGTCAATTACTAATGAACCAGTGGGCTTCGAATGAAATCGGAAAATATAATACAACAAAAAAGTTTTGCTTTTGCAGTTCGGGTAGTAAACCTTTATAAATACCTGGCAGAAGAAAAAAAAGAATATGTACTATCAAAACAATTGCTGCGAAGCGGCACTTCAATTGGTGCAAATATTGAAGAATCGGCTGGAGGCCAATCCGAAAAGGATTTTATTTCAAAAATAAGCATAGCCTACAAAGAAGCACGCGAAACAATGTATTGGATAAGGCTTTTAAATGCAACAGGATATTTAAACAACGATGAAACCCAAAGCATACTTTCCGATGCAGAAGAAATTTGTAAAATTATCGGCAAAATCCAGATAACCATGAAAACCCGTATCCGTAATTCGTAATTGAAAACTTATAATTGATTATAATCTCGTAATTCGTAATTGAAAATTTGTAATTAATTAAAGTGCTTATCCGTAATTCGTAATTAATAATTTGAAATTGATTAAAAGCCCGTAATTCGTAATTGATAATTTGAAATTGATTGAAATTCGTAATTGATAATTCGTAATTGACTATGACCAAAGAAACAGCCATAAAATTATTTGAAACCAAACAAGTTCGTACCCATTGGGATGAAGAAAACGAAAAATGGTTTTTTTCAATAGTAGATGTAGTGGGTGTGCTTTCAGAAAGTGTCGACCCTCAGGCCTACTGGCGCAAGCTAAAACAAAGGCTCAAAGAAGAAGGAAATGAAACCGTGACGAATTGTCACGCTTTGAAAATGATTGCCGCTGATGGCAAAATGCGTCTTACTGATGTTGCCGATACCGAACAACTGTTTCGTTTAATTCAATCCATTCCCTCTCCAAAGGCCGAACCTTTTAAGCTATGGCTGGCAAAAGTTGCCCGTGAGCGGGTAGATGAAATTGAAGACCCTGAAATAGGTATTGACAGGCTCATGGAAACCTATTTGCGCAAAGGCTATTCTAAAGAATGGATAAACCAGCGGCTTAAAAGCATCGAGATACGCAAAGAGCTTACCGATGAATGGGAAAACCGTGGCGTACAAAAAGGCCAGGATTTCGCAATACTTACCAATGATATTACCCAGGCTTGGAGCGGTTATACAACCAAAGAATACAAGAAGTTTAAAGACCTGAAAAAAGAAAACCTTCGCGACCACATGACCAACCTCGAATTGGTATTAAACATGCTTGCCGAAGCTACCACTACTGAAATATCGAAAGAAAAGAAACCCAAGACGTTTCCCGAAAACCGAAAAATTGCCAAACAAGGTGGCACCATTGCCGGAAATACCCGCAGGGAAATTGAAGAAAAAACAGGCAAAAAAGTGGTTTCAAAACTAAATGCAAAACAACTAAAAGAATTAAAGTAATTTCAAATTACGAATTAAAAATTACGATATTTTCCCGTAATTCGTAATTAAAAATTTGAAATTGATTATAAGCCCGTAATTCGTAATTAAAAATTTGAAATTGATTATAAGCCCGTAATTCGTAATTAAAATTTTGAAATTGATTATAAGCCCGTAATTCGTAATAAAAATTTTGAAATTGATTATAAGGCCGTAATTCGTAATTAAAAATTTTGAAATTGATTATAAGCCCGTAATTCGTAATAAAAATTTTGAAATTGATTATAAGCCCGTAATTCGTAATTAAAAATTTTGAAATTGATTATAAGCCCGTAATTCGTAATAAAAATTTTGAAATTGATTATAAGCCCGTAATTCGTAATTAAAATTTTGAAATTGATTATAAGCCCGTAATTCGTAATTGAAAATTTGAAATTGATTATAAGCCCGTAATTCGTAATTGAAAATTTGAAATTGATTATAAGCCCGTAATTCGTAATTAAAATTTTGAAATTGATTATAAGCCCGTAATTCGTAATTGAAAATTTGAAATTGATTATAAGCCCGTAATTCGTAATTGAAAATTCGTAATTGACTATAAGCCCGTAATTCGTAATTGAAAATTCGTAATTGACTATAAGCCCGTAATTCGTAATTAAAAATTTGAAATTGATTATAAGCCCGTAATTCGTAATTGAAAATTCGTAATTGACTATAAGCCCGTAATTCGTAATTGAAAATTTGAAATTGATTATAAGCCCGTAATTCGTAATTAAAAATTTGAAATTGATTATAAGCCCGTAATTCGTAATTGAAAATTCGTAATTGACTATAAGCCCGTAATTCGTAATTGAAAATTCGTAATTGATTATAAGCCCGTAATTCGTAATTGAAAATTCGTAATTGACTATAAGCCCGTAATTCGTAATTGAAAATTCGTAATTGACTATAAGCCCGTAATTCGTAATTGAAAATTTGAAATTGATTATAAGCCCGTAATTCGTAATTGAAAATTTGAAATTGATTATAAGCCCGTAATTCGTAATTAAAATTTTGAAATTGATTATAAGCCCGTAATTCGTAATTAAAAATTTGAAATTGATTATAAGCCCGTAATTCGTAATTGAAAATTCGTAATTGACTATAAGCCCGTAATTCGTAATTGAAAATTCGTAATTGACTATAAGCCCGTAATTCGTAATTAAAAATTTGAAATTGATTATAAGCCCGTAATTCGTAATTGAAAATTCGTAATTGACTATAAGCCCGTAATTCGTAATTAAAAATTTGAAATTGATTATAAGCCCGTAATTCGTAATTAAAAATTTGAAATTGATTATAAGCCCGTAATTCGTAATTGAAAATTCGTAATTGACTATAAGCCCGTAATTCGTAATTGAAAATTCGTAATTGATTATAAGCCCGTAATTCGTAATTGAAAATTCGTAATTGACTATAAGCCCGTAATTCGTAATTGAAAATTCGTAATTGACTAAAGATGAGCAAGAAAATTAACGAGGCTACTTCTACCGATTTGCCTGTTATATTCAGATTAAGAGATGAATATGGCTGGAAATTTGGCGACACATTGCTTTATCAAAATACTTATGATATACCCGAAAACCTGAAAAAGGATTACTCCACTATAAAAAACATTCGCCCCGATATTGTGCTTCAAGACCTAAACTGTGATGTATTAGCTGTTATTGAAAACAATCTCGACAAAGAAAATAAAGACCTTTTAAAACTTCGTACCATTGTAACTCAGGTTTTAAAACCTCGTTTTTTATATGCTTGCAGTGCCGAACGTATTTTATTTTACGACAATGCCTGGAAAGGTTTAGATGCGGGAGAATTTAAACAGGTAACATCGTTTATGAGTTTGGAAGAAATGAAGCTCAAGGTTGAGCAACAGAAAAAAATAGCTTCCAACAAAGAAATAATCATTGATACAACAATTGCCGGAGGTTTTCGACCCAACCGTGGGCAAAGAACGTTATTATCAACTGCAATGTATTAGTACCATCATTGAAAATTATAAAGCTGGTAAACAAAAAATGCTCATTCACATGGCAACGGGACTTGGTAAAACAAGAACATCAGTAGCCTTGGTAAAAGCTTTATTAGATAGCGGATTGTGTAAGCGCATTTTGTTCGTTGTAGATAGGCGTATGCTTGCCAAACAAGCCATTGACGATGGGTTTTCCTTGATAAGTGCAAAATATACTTCGAGTTGGATTACCACATCAAATTTTAAAACACGCAAACATGCCAGTATTCATGCGGTTGTCATAGATACATTGGAATTAATACACAGCGATTTGCCTTCAAATTTTTACGACTTAATTATTGTTGATGAATGTCATAGAAGTATTAACGTAAACCGTAAACTTATTTTCGACCATTTTCTTTGTCCACGAATTGGTTTAACGGCAACCCCACGAATTGCTGTACCAAAAGATGGAACTGAAGTTGATGAAGAAGATTTGGCCATTTTAGATACATACAAATTGTTTGGTTGCGAAACAGGTGAACCCGATTTTCAATTCAACCTGGCTCGTGGTATAGATGAAGATTTTCTGGCTCCATACAAACCTATTGAATTAATATCATCATTAGTTGAAGAAGCCAAGCAAAATGGAATTGAATTTGACCATGTGCTCGACCCTCAGGAAAAATATCTAATAAACTTAGGTGAAAAGAAGAAACTAAAATTAGAACAGTTAAACCGTAAATTCGTTTCGGAAGAGAATTGTTTGAGAATTGCCGAAGAAATCAAAAAGAATACACAATACGGCGAAAAAGTAATATTGTTTGGGGTTAGCCAGGCGCACTGCATTGAATTGGCAAAAGCCATAAATAAAGTTTTTGGCAACGACAATTCAGAAAAACCATATTATGCAGAGGCTGTAATTTCTGAAAATAACGAATTGAATGAAACGTTGAAAGCATGGTTTAAGAAA
>CAVSGB010000163.1:0-10586 GCA_963726845.1 uncultured Bacteroidota bacterium
CAGCTGTCATGCGCGCTCCATGCTCAGATGCGTAAGAATCTAGGATTGCCTTGAAGAATTCAACTTTTAGTGATTTCGGGATAAGTTCTTTCATAATAAATTCTTTTGAAGGCTCGAAAATATAATCCGATTTCATTCCCTTATCCTTGTCGTCCTTTTCCTGTTTCGGGACAGGCAGAAATTGTTCTTCAACCAATTGCTGTACAGCAGCATTTTTAAACTTGTTGTAGACCAATATTACTTTATCATATTGCGCGCTTACAAATAATTGCATTATTTCGCTGGCAACTGGTATTACCTTATCAAATGTAGGTTTATCAAGAATTTCGTTATAAGATTGAAGAATAGGATAGCGTTTGATTCGAAGAAAATCATTTCCTTTCTTTCCAATACAAACGAAATTAAGTCTGCCTTGCTTTAATTGGGATTCATAACTAGTATTTGCAGCATTCAAAGCAGTTTTTATTGCATTAGAATTAAAAGCGCCACACATTCCCCGGTTTGAAGTAATTAAAACTATAAGTACATTTTTAACCTGACGTTCTTTGCCATAAATATTGTCATCTGCAGAATCCAGGCTACTGCTGATATTTTTTAAGATTTCATTTAATTTCTGGGCATACGGTCGTAATTGAATAATAGAATCCTGTGCTTTTTTTAATTTGGCTGCGGAAACCATTTTCATGGCACTGGTAATCTGCTTTGTACTTACTACAGAACTTATCCGGACACGTATCTCCTTTAAATTGGCCATTTCTCTGAATTCTGAATTCTGAATTCTGATTTCGAAATTCAGAATTCAGAATTATAATTTATCTTACTTTATATTTATCCATTATTTCAATTGCATGTTTTTCAAGCGATGAAGAAATTTCGTCGTTAAAAACACCTTCCCGGAGCTTTTGTAAAATTTCTGGCTGCTTTACTTCAATATATTGCAAATATTCGGCTTCGAATTCTTTTACTTTATGAAGAGGAATATCTTTTAGCAAACCTTTTGTTCCACAATAGAGAATAGCAATTTGTTTTTCAACTGTCGAAGACGAATGTAATCCCTGTTTCAAAATCTCAACATTTTTTGAACCTTTATCGAGAACAGCAAGAGTTGCTGCATCAAGGTCAGAACCAAATTTTGAAAATGCTTCTAATTCGCGGTATTGTGCCTGGTCAAGTTTCAAAGTACCGGCCACTTTTTTCATACTTTTTATTTGTGCATTTCCACCAACGCGCGAAACAGAAATACCCACATTGATTGCAGGCCTTACACCTGAATTAAATAAATTGGTTTCAAGGAATATCTGTCCATCGGTAATTGAAATAACATTTGTTGGAATATATGCGGAAACATCACCAGCCTGTGTTTCAATAATGGGAAGTGCAGTAAGCGAACCTCCTCCTTTAACTAATGGTTTCAGGATTTCAGGAAGATCGTTCATTTGAGCGGCTATCTCATCAGATTCTATGATTTTAGCAGCTCTTTCAAGTAACCTTGAATGAAGATAAAAAACGTCTCCCGGGTATGCTTCACGTCCTGGCGGGCGACGAAGCAATAACGAAACTTCACGATATGAAACCGCCTGTTTCGATAGGTCATCATAAATAATAAGGGCCGGGCGGCCTGTATCCCTGAAATATTCTCCAATTGCGCATCCGGCAAATGGTGCATAAAACTGCATTGCTGCCGGATCTGATGCTGTAGCTGTAACAATAACTGTATACTTCGAAGCACCGAATTGTTCCAAAGTTTTGGCGATATTGGCAACTGTCGAACCTTTTTGGCCTATTGCAACATAAATACAATAAACAGGTTGCCCTTTGTCAAAAAATTCTTTCTGGTTAATTATTGTATCTATAGCAATAGAAGTTTTCCCTGTTTGCCGATCACCTATGATTAACTCACGTTGTCCCCTGCCAATTGGTATCATAGCGTCTATAGCTTTTATTCCGGTTTGCAGTGGTTCTTTTACAGGCTGTCTGAATATAACCCCGGGGGCTTTTCTTTCTAAAGGCAATTCATAGGTTTTCCCAGTAATAGGGCCTTTCCCATCAATTGGGTCTCCAATAGTATTAATTATCCTGCCCAACATTCCTTCGCCAACATTGATAGAAGCGATCCTTCCGGTTCATTTTTACTGTATCGCCTTCTCTTATGCCATCAGAAGGGCCTAATAAAACAGCCCCAACGTTGTCTTCTTCAAGGTTAAGTACAATACCTTTAATACCATTTGCGAATTCAATCAATTCGTTAGACTGGACTTTTGAAAGCCCGTATATACGTGCAATTCCATCGCCTACGGCTAAAACTGAACCGACTTCTTCCAATTCGGCTGCTGAAGTAATCCCTTCAATAGCTTTTTGCAAAATGCCCGATATTTCTGAAGGTTTAATGTATGCCATAATTCTGTTTTGTTAACTTATGGTATTTATAAAAATTTTCAAATAATTTAAAATTACTATATCACTAATTAATTGTTGTATTCAACAACTTTCTCCTGATTTTATTCAAACTTGTTTGCACACTGGCATCAAATTGTTTGTCACCAACCCTGAGTATAAAACCACCTATAATCCTGTCATCAATATTCCCAGCAAGTTCAACTTCAGTTTTGAGAACGACCTTTATTAATTCTTTTACTTTTTCCAATACTTTGGGATCTATTGAAACTGCAGTGGTAAATTGTGCTGATTCAATTCCCTTAAATTTTCTGTACCTGGTCATGAAATTTCTTGAAACATCATGCAAATGCTCTTCCCTTCTGTTATCAATTAAAAGATTAATAAATGCCAGGGTAATATAATTAAAAGAACCAAAAATTAATTTAACTATTTCCTTCTTTTTTGAAGGCTTTAAAACAGGGTTTTGAAAAACATGCAACAATTCCTTGCTTTCGTTCATTACAGAAAAAATAATTTCCACATCGCTTTTTACATCTTCAAGCAGATTTTTTTCTTTCGCAGATGCGAAAAGAGCTTTTGTGTACCGTACTGAAATTATGCTTTCGTTCATGGATTTTTTCTTAACCTTTCAAAAAGGCTGATTAACTAAGTTTTATATCTTTTAACAATTTATCTATCAAATCGGCTTGTTTATTATCATTAAGGCGCTCCAACAATATTTTTTCAGCAATAGAAACAGATAAAAGTGCCATCTGGCTTTTTATTTCATTTATTGCACCCTTTTTTTCGTTTTCGATACTTTGCTTTGCACTTTCAACTATCTTATTTGCTTCCTGCTGAGCCATTTCCTGTGCATCAAGAATAATCTTTTCCTTAATTGCCCGTGCTTCCTTCATCATCTTATCCCTTTCCTGTCGGGCTTCAGATAAAATCAGTTCGTTATCTGCTTTTAATTTCACCATTTCTTCCTTCGCACGTTCTGCGCTTTGCAAAGCTTCGTCAATGGTTTTTTCCCTGTTTTTTAAAGTATTCAGGATTGGTTTCCAGGCAAATTTTGCAAGTAACCAGAGAATGATACTGAAGAATAACAGCATCCAAAATATCGTTCCTGCATTCGGGCTAACAAGTTCCATATCTAAATTTTATTTTTTGTTCATTTTAAATTGAAAGCATTAGATGATAGTTTTTACATTTCCAATACCCAACACCTAATACCAAAAAACTAATAAAACCGGCAACATGCCAATCGCAGGATTGCCGGTTTTAAATCTCATAAGAATAAGATAAGCAGGCATACAATGATTGCAAAGAAAGCAACCCCTTCAACCAAAGCTGCAGCGATGATCATGTTCGAACGAAGATCACCAACAGCCTCAGGTTGACGTGCAATAGCTTCCATAAAGTTGCCGCCAATAAGCCCAATCCCTAAACCAGCGCCAACTGCAGCCAATCCGGCACCAATCCCGGCACCTAATTTTGCTACGCCTGCTGCTTCGAGTAAAACTAATAATGTTGCTAACATAAATTTAAATATTTAGTGAAAAAAAATTAATGTTGATGTTGCGGTTCATGATGTTCTGCAATTGCCATCCCAAAATAAATTGCCGAAAGCAATGTGAATACATAAGCCTGAATCAGCGCTACCAGTAATTCGAGAAATCCCATAAATACACTAAAAACAGCTGATAATATAGATATTCCATAACCAAGGAACGGATTAATTTGTGCAAATATGAAAATAAGGGCCACAAAAGCTATGGCAACCAAATGCCCGGCCGTAATATTGGCAAAAAGACGAACTGTTAAAACAACCGGTTTAATAATTACACCCATTAACTCAATAATTGGCATAAGTGGTATCGGGAATTTCAACCACCAGGGTACACCAGGGGCATTGTAAATTTCCTGCCAGTAATGTTTATTTGCAATGGTAGTAGTAATAACAAAAGTAAATAAAGCCATCACCATTGTTACTGCAATATTGCCGGTAACATTTGCACCTCCAGGAAAAATAGGGATTATTCCCAGCATATTATTAAACCATATAAAAAAGAAAATTGTCAATAAATATGGCATGAACTTTTCGTAATTTTTTTCTCCGATAGAAGGTTTGGCAATATCATCGCGAACGAATAAAATCATAGGCTCCAATGCAGACTGTAACCCACTTGGCGCTTTGTTTGGATTTGCTTTATACTTATTGGCAATAGCAATAAAAATTACCAGGACTAAAATTGAACTCAATAGTAATGAAAATACTACTTTGGTAATTGATAAATCGAGTGGCAATATTTCGCCTTTTTCAGTTTTCTCGATTATTTTGCCTTTGTTGGCACCTTCCTTAGCAAGTTCAAAATTATTAAAAGCTACAGTTCCATGATGAAATTTGTACGACATAAAAAATTGCAAACCTGTTTCCTTACTGTAAAGTATTACAGGGAGCGGAATTGCAATTTGAGTTTTCCCCAGCGTTATAATGTGCCATTCATGATTGTCTGTAATATGCTCAAGCATAAATTCGCCAGGTGCAAATTTGCCATCTTTGATTTTAGAAGATTTTAATTGCGAGGTATCGGTTTTTATAGAATCATTTTCCTGTCCATAAATAACCGGACACAACAATATAAACATTAAAACTAAAATTGAAGAAATTATAGCCCTCATATAATAAGCATTTTCAGCAGCCTAACACATTTTTAAAAGAAGGTCAAAGTTATAAATATTTTGACATATTGATTACCCTGGCCCTGCTATTTTTTAGGAAAAGGTTAAGCATGATAACTTCATACAAAGTATAACCCAGATAATATATAAGGAACAACAGCAAAAAGCATTTGATGCCAGTTTTAACATGGAATATAAATGCCACTAAAACAATCATGTAAATAAGAATTTTCCCTACTGTAAGTATCAAAAATGCAGGTACAAACTTTTTTGGCTTTTTTTCAACTACAAAAACCAGAATGAAATGAAACAAGAAACTTACGGGCAAAAACAATAATATAAGGGAAAGAAAATTCTTTGAACAATTGATATAATCAAAAAGATTAAATATTAGAATACTTACAATAAGAAATAAAAGCGATATTGATAGTATTCCAATTGAGTATTGAATTAAATGTTTTTTCACATGAATCTTTTAAAATGATATTTATTTCATTTTAAGCATGTCACGAAAAGTAAGAAAAAGTGCAAGAAACCCAGATATAAAGCTTAAAATAATAAGGAAAATATGCCTGCTTAGATGTAACCATTGATCCAATTTATAACCCAGCAAAACACCGCCCAACACTATTACTATCATTTGAAATGCCATGTTAGAATAGCGCCCGTAATTTCGCATCGAATTGTCGTTATCTGCCATCTGGTTTTTTATCAGATTTATTTTCTCCATTGGTCAAAGCAATCTCTGTCATTTTGCAACTTCCGTTAAACCTGCATCCAGGCTCAATTGAAATCCTTCCAATTGTAACTTCACCTATTACAGTTGCAGTAGACTTTAAAGAAAGCAGGTCGGTAACGACAAATTTACCTTCGACCAGACCTAAAATATCAGCATTTTTGCAAGTAATTTCTCCTTTAATTTTCCCGGTTTCACCAATAATGACCCTCCCTTTTGTAGTTAGATTTCCAGTCAAAATACCGTTAATCCGGATATCTCCATTTGAATTAATATCACCAACAATAGTAGTACCAGCACCAAGTAGGTTTATCGCTGTTGAATCAAATTCTTCATTGCTTTTAGCCATATTATTTTTATTTTTTAAGACATGAAAACTGAAAAAAGTATTTGGTTTTATCGAAATTATCCAAACATTCTTAAGCTATAAAAAATTTAATGATCTTAGGAAAATTTAAATCAATTATTAAACTTATAATTTTAATATTAAGAATTTTAAATCAAGTAAAGATATTTTATTTTGTCCTAAGCTTATAACCAATTTATCTGAATTTTCGAAATGAACAATTTAAGTATTAAAACTATTGTAAAATAACAGTTATTGCGCTTAATCAACAAATATAGAAAATGTTTAAAAACAAAACTTGTATTTATAAAAAAAGAAAGCCCGTAGTCACGGGCAAATATAAAGATTTACTTAAAAGTTTTCAATAACATTAACTATTGTAAGCCCATTTAAGATAAATTGCACCCCAGGTAAAACCACCTCCAAAAGCAACAAGGATCAGGTTATCACCTTTTTTCAATTGCTTTTCCCATTCCCACAAACAAAGAGGTATAGTTGCTGCAGTAGTATTTCCATATTTTTGTATATTAACCATCACTTTGCTAGGGTCAAGACCCATTCGCTTGCCTGTTGCATCTATAATACGAAGGTTCGCCTGATGAGGAACAAGCCATGCAATATCTTCTGAAGTCAAATTATTCCGGTTCATTATCTCAACGGAGATATCAGCCATACGTAAAACAGCAAATTTAAAAACAGCCTGCCCTTCCTGGTAAACAAAATGTTCTTTATTATCCACAGTTTTATGCGAAGGAGGCCTTACAGAACCTCCAGCTTTCATATGTAAGTACTTAAGCCCGCTTCCATCAGATTTAATAACATAATCCATTAAACCCAATTCTTCGGTTGTAGGTTCTAATAAAACAGCAGTACCAGCATCGCCAAATAAAGGACAAGTTGTTCTATCGGAATAATCTGTAATAGAAGACATTTTTTCAGCAGAAACCAAAATTACCTTTTTATATTGACCTGATTCGACAAATTTAGCAGCAATTTCCAATCCGTATATAAAACCAGAACAGGCTGCTGAAATGTCAAAACTCCAGGCATTTTTAATTCCGACCTTATCGCTAATTATATTTGCTGTGGATGGAAATAGGTAGTCGCCGGTAATTGTCGCACATATAAGCAGGTCAACTTCTTCGGGTTGAAGACCAGTTTTTTTAAACAGATCATTTACTGCTTCAGCTCCCAAATCTGAGGCTCCTTTGCCATCTTCTTTTAATATCCTACGTTCTTTAATGCCAATCCGTTGCATGATCCATTCATCTGAAGTATCGACCATTCGGCTAAGCTCATCATTGTTAAGAATATAATCAGGTAAATATGCACCAACTCCGGTTATAGCAGCCCTCAAATTTGTCATTATTTAAATGCTTCTTTAATTTTATCAATAAGTCCAGCTTTTACTACATGGCAAGTATTCAATATCATATTCTTAATAGCTATATCGTTCGAAATGCCATGCCCTATCACTGCAACAGAATTTATTCCTAAAATAGGTGTACCCCCATGATTTTCAAAATTAAATTTATCAAAAAAAACATCATTTACATTTCTTTTCTTTATAAGATGATAAAATGCTTCAGCTTCTTTTAAGACTACATTTCCAACAAAGCCATCGCAAACTATTACATCGGCCTTTTCATCTGAGAAAAGATCGTGTCCTTCGAAATTTCCAACAAAATTAAATTCATTGGATTCTTTGAATAATGTAAATGCTGCTTTGGTCAGCAAGTTCCCTTTTTCTTCTTCAGATCCTATATTGAGCAAAGCTACACGGGGATTCTCGATACCAAGTACATATTGTGCATATAACGAACCCAATATTCCATATTGTAAAAGAACATCAGGCCGAACATCAGGGTTAATGCCGACATCGAGGATAATAGATGGGTTATCTGAATTGGTAGGCATCATTGTTGCAATACAGGGCCTATTATTCCTTCAACCGATTTAATTATCATCATGGCACCAACCATCATGGCACCTGTACTTCCGGCACTGGCAAAACCATCAATTGCTCCTGATTTAAGAAGTTTAAAACCAACAGGGATTGTTGCATTAGGTTTTTGCGAAAAAGCTTTTGATGGGTGTTCACCCATTCCAATATTGTCTGAAGTATTAACTATTTCCCAAACTGAAGTATCGAACTTCTTCCTATTTGCAATATGTTTTATTATTTCTTCATCGCCTAATAAAACTAACTTCGTATCATAAGGAAGTTCTTTTTGGGCAAGAATTGAACCTATTACTGTTGCTTCAGGTGCAAAATCACCTCCCATAATATCCACACCGATTTTCATCATGATTTTTCAGATAGGTAAGAATGTAACCTAAGCTGCAACTTCTTTTTCAATTGCAAGTTTACCTCTGTAGAAGCCACATTCTGGGCATACCCGATGGTATTGAACAGTTGCACCGCAATTTGAACATGAAGCAGTAGTTGGAGCTATTGCTTTATCATGCGTTCTTCTCTTGTCTCTTCTAGTTCTGGAATGTCTGTGTTTCGGATTTGGCATCTTTTTGAATTTTAATTACTATATATTTCTTTTAATTTTTCCCATCTATTGTCAAATTCCTGTTTTTTAACTTCAAATTCTTTAAGTTTCAAAATCATTTTTTTATTACAGGAACTTACACCTTTTTTATTTACCGGATGAATACGCTGAACTGGCAAACTCAGACAAATTGATTCGTAAACATAATGCGTAATGTCTACTTCGTACTCGTTCTCCGGAATTATCACCAACTCATCATTTTCTTCAACTGCATTTGATATATTCGAAAACTTAACATATAAAGTTCCGGAATATTTTAAAGCCATATCAAAATAATCCAGGCATCGATCGCACATCACATTGACCTTTCCGAATATCTCAAGTTTAAGAACCAAGTGCGAAGGTTTTTTATCCATCTTCACATTTACAGATAAATCCCCTTTTTCAAATTCTGAATAATCCAAAGATTGAAAAAATTTTTGATTTAACATGAAAAAAAAATCATGCCAACCATCTTTCAATCCTTTGAAAGGAATAATCAGTCTGCTCACTTCTGCTCAATTCCCTTTAAATTTATAACCGGCAAAGGTAAAAATTAAAATTAAATAAAAAATAAAAATTTGCTTCAAGGACAATCTTGCAAATTACCGAATTTGTTTTCCTACCTTTGCAAACTTTTTATATTATATGCAGGAAATTAGAAATATAGCAATTATAGCCCATGTGGATCACGGCAAAACAACTCTTGTTGACAAAATGATTTTACAGGGTAAACTGTTCCAGGAACATGAAAAACCTGGTGAATTGATAATGGATAGCAATGAACTGGAACGTGAACGAGGTATTACAATACTTTCTAAAAATGTATCTGTAATTTACAAAAACACCAAGATTAACATTATCGATACTCCAGGGCATGCTGATTTTGGCGGAGAAGTTGAGCGTGTACTAAACATGGCTGAAGGTGTTTTATTATTGGTGGACGCATTTGAAGGTACTATGCCGCAAACACGATTTGTGCTGCAGAAAGCATTGTCCCTGGGATTGAAACCAATTGTTGTAATAAATAAGGTCGATAAGCCTAACTGCCGTCCGGAAAATGTTCATGAACAAGTATTTGAACTGATGTTTAACCTTAATGCAACCGAAGACCAGCTTGATTTCCCTACAGTTTATGGATCGAGTAAACAAGGTTGGATGAGTAGTGATTGGAAAAATCCCACAACTGATATAACAGTTCTTCTTGAAGCAATTTTAAAGTACATTCCATCTCCAAATAGATTAGAGGGAACACCACAGTTACTTATTACTTCATTGGATTATTCCTCATATGTTGGCAGGATAGCAGTCGGCAAACTTAACCGGGGCATTCTAAAAGAAGGTATGCCAGTTAGTTTGGTAAAAAGAGACCTGTCAATTGTAAAAAGCAAAATAAAAGAATTATTTCTTTTCGAAGGTCTAAAACGCAAAAAAGTCGACTTTGTAGAAGCTGGAGATATTTGTGCACTTGTGGGATTAGATGGCTTTGATATTGGTGATACTATTGCTGATATTGAAAATCCAGAAGGTCTTAAGCCTATTGCAGTAGATGAACCGACAATGTCAATGGTTTTTACAATAAATAATTCTCCTTTTTTTGGAAAAGAGGGCAAGTTCGTTACGTCCCGTCACCTTAAAGAAAGGTTGGGCGATGAGCTAGAAAAAAACCTTGCTTTGAGGGTCGAAAAAACTGGTTCCGCCGATTCATTTACTGTTTTTGGACGTGGTGTATTGCATTTATCAATTTTAATTGAAACAATGCGAAGGGAAGGTTATGAACTTCAGGTTGGTCAACCACAAGTTATTGTTAAACAAGTAGATGGTAAAAAATTAGAACCTATAGAATATCTTACAATTGATGTTAAGGAACAATTTACCGGTAGTGTTATTGATTTGGTGACCA
>CAVSGB010000164.1:0-13504 GCA_963726845.1 uncultured Bacteroidota bacterium
CTTTTAAGCGATTTTTCAGAATATTCGCTAAAATCGTAACCCGAAGAATTTTTTAAAGCCAATACAAAAACCTGAATATCCTGATCTTCAACTACCATATCGCCCGTTAATAAATATCATTAAAATAACAAATCTATAAATTGTTAATGAGATACTAAAGGTTATCTCGAAAAACTCGCATTTTAAACATTAATTCTATATTGAAATAAAGATTAAAAATCAATATACCAATCAATTTTATGTAATTTCAGAAAATATGCATTCTTAAAACTGCAAGTAATCTTTATATTTGATCTTTCCAGCTTAAATGTATTTATTTTTAATTGTTTTTGCAAAATTTAGTATCCAGAACTTCTTTTTAAAAAATTATTGCAATATTTCGCTATGGCGATGAAAATGCCATGCTTCTGAAAAAATTAACTATTCCGGATCAATTGATAATATTGCCGCAGTTTGCAATGAAAATGATACTGTTTTTGGCATCCTGTCCAGGCCAGAGCTTGCCGTTGATGAGCGATTGGGCAATATCGACGGCTGTTTTATTTTTGATTCAATTTTGGCAACTTTGCAATAGTATCTTTTTCATTCGAATGTCTTTAGGTTAAACATTTAATAATCTTATAGTTGATTCGAATGGAACATCCATATTAAATTTATATCCTTGTTGTGAACGCTAGTGCATGGATGGTTCATGATTAATAAATTTAGACTTTATCCAACCTGGTAATATAAGGCTTCCAATTAACAGGTAAGGATAGTAACTGGCAATTCGCCACATAAAAGCAAGTGCAATTGAAATTTCTGCCAGGTTTATAGCTGCAGCCGGAATAAATTCTCCTAAATATCTTGTAAAAATAACTTCGGCAAATCCACTACCGCCAGGCGTAGGGCTTACTAACATCATAATCCACATGGCAAGTTGTCGGGCAAATAAAAGGAATTGATCCGGAACGGTAAAAAAAGCTAAAAAAATCATATTCACTACCAAATAACGGGCATTCCAGGATAAAAAAGTTGCACCAAATGCTTTAAGCCAAAATTTAATAGGTTTATTTCGAAGTTCAGTCGAACTGACAATAATTTCTGTTCCTGCATCATTGGCCGCATTGCGCCACCGTCTTATTAATGGTAATTTAAATACTTTCAGCAATAACCATTTTATTGCCCTTGGATTCACAAACAAACCATAGCTAACCATAATCACATATAGAAATTTCAAGCTGTAGCCAATAATCGCGAACATAAATAATTCGTTAACGAAACTTAGAGCATGCGCAGAACCTGTTTGCGGAGTAGCAAACAAAAGTCTTGCATTTACAAGCAGAAGCAGGCAGGGAAACATAAGCACAAAGAAAAGTTCGTCTAAAAATGATGTAGCCAGGACAATAGAAGTGCTTCTCCCGACACTTATACCTTCTTTTGTAACAAATAATACAGCAATGCTGGTACCGCCAACTGCCGATGGTGTAATAGCCGAAGTAAATTCCCAGAGCATTATAATTCGGAACGCCTGTAACCAACCAATTTTATTTTCGGCCAAAATACGGATGCGGATCATGTAGCCTATGTCCCTGCATACCATGCACGCAAATGCAAGAAAAAGAAATAGCGCTGTATAATAAGTGAAATGAAGGATAGAAAAAGCCCCAGGCTTATAATCCCTGAATATAAAAAATGCGACTATGCCAAAACCAATAACCAATGGAAAAATAATCCTTGATGGATGTATCGTTTTTAATAGTTTTGCATAGTTTTGCGCCATTTCAAACTTTTCATTTCAAACAAAGATATTATAATAAAAGACAAATATGTGAAGAGTGAATATGTGAATGGGGAATATGTGAATGTGACAATTTGCTATTGAACTAATTTGCCGATGTCAAAAGTTATTTAAATATTTGTTCTTTACTCGTAACTCTTTGTTTTTGACTTAATTTATATATGACCCAAAATCTGAAACCACATATAGCTTTGTTTTTGGCAAATTTCTTTTATGGCATAAATTATGTGATTGTTAAAAGTGTAATGCCTGTTTATATTTCTCCAATTGCCCTAACCTTTCTTAGGATAATGCCTGTTACAATTTTATTTTGGATAATCGGCTCGCTGAAAAAAAACAAGATCACGGATAAAAAAGATTTTAAGCACCTTTTCTTTGCTGCTATTTTTGGGGTATTCCTAAACATGTTCCTTTTTATAAAAGGGTTAAATTTTTCTACTCCTATCGATGCTGCAATTATTATGACAACAAATCCGATTTTGGTTCTTGTTTTGGCAGCTATTGTATTGCATGAACGTATCTCTTATTTAAAGATAATAGGGATTGTTGCAGGTGCAATAGGTGCGCTGCTATTGGTTGGAGGAAAAGGAATAATGGGATTTAATAAAGATACGATTTCGGGCGACCTGATGCTGCTGGCAAATTCAGTATCGTTTGCTATTTATATAGCTCTTGCAAGGCCACTGATGTTAAAATACGATTCTATAACTGTTTTAAAATGGGTATTCCTTTTCGGGTCAATAATGTTCTTCCCGGTCGGCTTCCCGGAATTTAAAAATGTACAATGGCATGCTATGAGCGGTTTTATAATTTTAACCTTGACTTATATTGTATTTGTGACCACATTTTTAACATACCTATTAATTAATTATTCATTGAAGTTTTTGAAATCGACTACAGTAAGCATTTATATTTACATTCAACCTTTAGTTGCTGCTGTTTTTGCAGTTATAACCGGAATGGATAAATTTACAGTTTTGAATATTACAGCCAGCAGTCTTGTATTCACAGGTGTTTATCTCGTTAGCCGTGAAAGAAGGGTGAAAATCTTTAAACAGAATGAAGACTATTAATAGTAAAACAATTATCATATCCTGAAGATGGAAATTATCAATGCTAAAAATGTTTGCAAATCTTTTGGCACTCACACTGCACTTAAAAAAGTCAGCTTAAATGTTCCGGAAGGAAGTATTTATGGTTTGTTGGGGCCAAATGGTGCAGGGAAAACAACGCTTATCCGAATTATTAACCAAATTCTTGCACCCGATAGCGGAGAGATATTCTTTAAAGGCAAAAAACTTTCTTTTGACGATATTTCAAGAATCGGATATCTGCCCGAAGAGCGTGGACTTTATAAAAAAATGAAAGTTGGGGACCAGGCAATTTATTTAGCTCGTTTAAAAGGATTGTCGCGCCATGATGCATTGTTAAAAATCAAATATTGGTTTGAGAAATTTGAGATGCTCGAATGGTGGAACAAGAAAGTTGAAGAACTTTCAAAAGGCATGCAGCAAAAAGTCCAGTTCATCACAACTATTTTGCATGAGCCGGAATTACTGATATTCGATGAACCCTTCAGCGGATTTGACCCGATCAATGTCAACACCCTAAAAAATGAAATTCTGGAATTAAAAAGTAAAGGCTCTACGATAATTTTTTCGACCCACAACATGGGTTCTGTTGAAGAACTTTGCGATTATATAACACTTATCAATAAATCGCAATGCATTCTTGAAGGACAGGTTGATGAAATAAGGTCACGGTATAAATCAGGTACTTTCGAGGTTCAATATGATGGCAATTCTGAAGATTTAAAAAATGCGCTAAATGCTTCTTTTGAACTTCAGCAAATAAAACCTAACCACAAATCGCAAGTAGCTACAATTAAAATGGCTGGCAATTCAGGCAATAACGAGCTGCTTAATTTACTAATTCCTAAACTGCATATCATAGCATATCGTGAAGTATTGCCCGGGATGAATGAAGTTTTCATTTCAGTTGTCGAAAATTCAATTAAAAAAAGCAATGAACAAGAATAAAATCCTGATAATAATCCAGCGTGAATATTTGACACGCATCCAAAAGAAGTCGTTTCTGATCATGAGCATCCTTGGCCCGTTTTTATTTGCAGCCATGATTATCCTTCCGGTTTGGTTCACGACAATTGAAGATAAAGAAATAAAAATTATTGCAGTGGCCGATAGTTCGCATAGCTTCATTGGCAAGATTCCTGAAACGCCAACTTTAAAATTCTCATATCTCGAAAGTGCAAATATTAAAGAAATAAAAACGAATTTTCAGAATAAAGGATATTGGGGGATTTTATACATTTCACACGTTATTGCAGTTGCCCCAAATGCTGTTGAACTTATTTCTTATTCACAACCTAATCTTTCCATGAAACTGCATATTGAAAATGCGTTGAACAAAGAATTGGAACACCAGAAATTAATGTCCCACAACATTCCTAAAATTGATGAAATATTACGATCTGTCAAAACCAACATAAGCATACATACTATTAAACTTGAAGAAGGCGGAAAATCAAAGGAAAGTTTTACTGAACTTGCTATGGTCGTTGGATATGTAGGAGGTTTCCTGATTTACCTTTTCATTTTTCTTTTCGGCACACAGGTTATGAGAGGCGTTATTGAAGAAAAAACTAACAGGATTGTTGAAGTCATTGTATCGTCTGTAAAACCGTTTGAACTGATGTTGGGTAAGATTTTCGGTATTGCCGGGGTCGGGCTTACACAATTTTTAATTTGGATCATTCTTACTTTGGGCATTGTAGGTTTTGCACAACTATCGCTTGCCCCGCAATTAAGCAAAAGCCCTACAGAAAAAGTATTGGCACAGGATATTATGAAAGTGCAAAAATCAGCCCCACAAGTTCAATCTCCAATTATGGATGATAAAGCTGCAAAAATGGAAGATATTTTTAAGGCAATTAAAACAATAAATTTCGGGGTAATTATTGGGATGTTTATCTTTTACTTTTTAGGTGGTTATCTTCTTTATGCGTCATTATTTGCAGCAATTGGCTCAGCAGCCGATAACGACACAGACACACAACAATTCATGCTTCCGGTTACAATTCCTTTGATACTCGCAATTTATGTTATGATTAGTACCATAAATAATCCTGAGAGCCAGCTTTCTTTCTGGTTTTCTATAATTCCATTTACTTCACCTGTTGTAATGATGGTCCGGATTCCATTTGGCGTGCCCTATTGGGAGGTTTTCCTTTCGGCTGCCCTACTTGTTGCAACATTTATCGGTACTACCTGGATGGCTGGTAAAATATATCGTACAGGGATTTTGATGTATGGGAAAAAGATAACTTATGGCGAATTGTGGAAATGGATAAATTATAAGAGCTAAAAACAAAGCATAGGCAAATGCTTATCAAATTTCATTATTTATTATAGCATTAAATTATCCAAGCAATACTATAAAATATTTAAGGTACATGACTTAATTTAGGGGTGAAGGGTCGAATTGGCTAATAAACCTTTGAGGTTTTAAAAACCTCAAAAGGTTTGCTGAAACAATCAACCATTTTAACCCGTAACCAATTTAGGTTGCTGTAATGTAGGTTAAAATAGCATCATTTATTATGCTTATAAATCATAGATGTTTCATGAACTTATAAAATCATTATTTTTGTACATAGCAAAACTTTAAAATATGAACATAAAAAAGGCAGTAATAACTGCTGCTGCAAGGGGCGAAAGGCTGTATCCGGTATCCGATACTATTCAGAAAGCAATGCTTCCAATCCTGGATATAGATGGGATAAATAAACCGATAATTCAAATTATTGCTGAAGAAGCTTTCTCATGCGGGATAGAAGAAATATGCATTATTTGTGCCCCGGGTGATGAAAATAGATACATTGAAGGTTTTCGTTCGTTGCAAAATACTTTGTTAAAGGCATATAAATATAGTGATTGGTGCAGGCTCAAGAAGCAAGTATTAAAAATCTATTGGAAAGGATTAGTTTCAAAGTACAGGGTGAACCTAAAGGATACGGCCACGCAGTTTATCAGGCTAAACAATTCATTAAAGAAGAACCTTTTTTGCTTCTTTTAGGTGATTATTTATATGTGTCTGATATTAAAAACAAACGATGCGCTCAGCAATTAATTGAACTCGCGATTAAGGAAGATTGTTCTGTATCTGCTGTCAATCCTACTATTGAACATCAAATTAATAAATATGGAACGTTGACAGGAAAGGTGTTGCTGAATTATAATGGTGTGTATCAAATTGAAAAAATTATTGAGAAGCCATCTGTTAGCCAGGCAGAAATTGAGCTTCAGACTCCCGGGCTAAGGGCTGGTTATTATTTATGCTTTTTTGGGATGCATGTATTTAAACCTGCTTTGTTTGATTTTCTTGAAATAGCTATTAATGAAAATTTGAACGGTGAAGAACCGATACAACTTACGCCATTTCAGCAAAAACTTGCAAGTACAGATAAATATCTCGCCCTTGAGATGAAAGGGACCCGATACGATACAAGTAAAAAACTCGGCTTGATGCAGGCACAGTTAGCACTTGGAATTGCCGGTACTTTAAAAGACGAAGTACTTTCATCAATTATTCAAATCTTAGCTGAATCGGGCAAAAGAAATTCTTTCTGATAATTTTGGAACGGAATACTTAAACTCGAATTTACGCAAAGTACACTTGAGTATCGCAAAGATCAAAATAATTTCAGGATATGCAACATATAGAATGTAAAGTCAATATTGTTAATAATCTATGAACATCTTTGCGAATCTTCGCGATTACTATTGCGATCTTTTGCGAGAAACATTAAACATTAAATGAACACTTTTATAAATACTATCACATCCTTTGATTCTGATATACGCAATAAATCGTTTAACGATCTTTGCGGTGATCTTTCTACACATGAGTTAATAAAAGCTTTCGATGAGTTAGATAGTTTCCGTCAGACTACCCAGAACCTATATGAAAAAGTAAGGGCCAATATTTTTCTGTACGCCGGATATAGGTTTTTCCTGATGGAATCATTTGGAACTTTAGATACTGGAAAGATTCCATCTGAAGGATATGAAAATCTTCTAAAACGGAATTTCGAAAAAGCAATTGCAATTTTCCTTTCCGAGATGAAGAAGAAAGGGCCAAACTCCAATATTTTCAGTTGTCTTGCAGAAAGCTACCATCAGTTAACTTTTCAAATTTTAACGAACCAGGTACGTAAAAGCGTCAGGTCGAGCCAGGGCAATCAATGGATGTTCAGGGTTGGGCATTATGACGAACATCCTTTGAAAATTCATCCAAAACTAATTCAGCGCGAAGGAAATGAACTTTTCCCTATTCTGCAGGAGATTACATCAGTTCGTCTGGACTTAACCCATAGTGCATGGTCGGATATTTTCTTCCTGGGAATGGATTATCCGGAAGGAGCAAGGGTTATTAATATTTCAGTCGATTTAGGGATTTATGGGCGTGATGCAGATATCCGGCCTCCGCTTGAAACCTATATGCGTATTATCCCTGAGCCTGTCATCAGGCTTACATCACTTGATTTAAAAGACACCAAGGATATAACCCTTCTTTCCGACTTGTTTAATTTTGGGAACGATTACCTGAGCTTGCTAAAAGCTGCAATTATTGCTTCAGGCGTAATTCCTCCATCTTATGAAGGATCTTCACATTCAATTGAGAATATTCTGAACAGGTTAATTTCACCAGGATTGGGGCTGGAACTGGTAACAAAAGTAAATGATATCCCCAAAGGATCGAGGCTTGCTGTTTCTACAAATTTGCTAGCGTCTATGATCAGCGTACTTATGCGTGCGACACAGCAAATACATAACCTGGAAGGTACATTATCGGAACAGGAAAGGAGGCTTATTGCTTCGAGGGCAATTTTGGGCGAATGGCTCGGTGGATCAGGTGGCGGTTGGCAGGATTCCGGAGGTATTTGGACTGGCGTAAAAGCGATCGAAGGCAAGATTGCTGTATCCGGTGATACGGAGTTCAATATTAGCCGTGGTTGTTTATTGCCAAATCATAAAGTGCTTGAAGGTGATAAGATCGATCAGGATTTTGAAAAACAAATTACTTCATCACTAATTCTAATCCATGGGGGAATGGCTTCGAATGTTGGCCCAATTCTTGAAATGGTTACAGAGAAATACCTTCTTCGTTCAAAGAATGAGTGGCTTGCAAGACAAAAAGCAAATAAAATTTTTGATGAAATTTTGGAATTATTGAGGCATGGGAATATAAAAGCAATAGCTTCACTTACATCACAAAACTTTGAAGGCCCGATAAAATCAATTATCCCCTGGGCTACAACACATTTTACCGAATCTATTATCAATAAAGCAAAGCAGGTTTTTAATGAAGATTATTGGGGATTTTTAATGCTTGGCGGAATGTCTGGTGGTGGAATGGGGATTTTTGTAAATCCTAAAATCTACAATGAAGCAAAAAATGTTCTTCTTAAAATTTTACAGGAAACAAAAAATGAAATGTCAAATAGCCTGCCTTTTGCCATGGATCCTGTTGTTTACAATTTCAAAATAAACCAAAATGGTTCGGTTGCAAGGTTAATGCCAGATAACAAGGCATTAATGCCGGCAGGCTATTATGCCATTCATATTCCTTTATTGGTGAAGAGCAATCCGGATTCTCTATCTTATTTTAGGAAAAAAGAAATAGATTTAATAACATCTTTGGATTCCGGCAATAACAGTGCTTTTCAAATGCTCCGGTCTATCGTTTATAAACTGTTCAATTTATCGAATTTGTCCGGGATATCAGAAAACCTGCATCAGAATGAAGAAGCAGAACTAATAAAAAGAGAAAACGGGTTTGATTATATTCAACATGAACAAATCAGGCAAGATTTGTTCAAAGGAAGGATAGGATTGTCCCGTAACCGTTTGCATGCTGAAACAATTATTGAAGATGTAGGTGAAGATGAAATTCCCAGGCTAAAAGAATTACAGGATAATGAGAATATCGGCAGAAATTCAATTAAATCAAAAAAAGTTGCTGTACTCTGTCTGGCAGCTGGTGTCGGAAGCCGCTCGGACCAAAGGGGCAGGGGTAATTAAGGCCATCAGTCCTTTTATCGAGATGAAGGGTAAACACAGGTCTTTTCTTGAAATTCATCTTGCAAAAAATCAAAATACTGCAAGTTCAAATAACTCAAGTATCCCTTTTATTATTTCAACAAGTTATTTAACTCACAAACCTGTTGAGGAGGCTTTAAAGAAACATTCGAACTTTGGTTATCAGGGAAATGTTTATTTGTCGCCAGGTAAATCGATTGGCCAGAGATTTATTTCTATGGAGCGCGATTTGCGGTTTTTATGGGAAGAATTGCCACAGGAACAACTTGACGAAAATAAACAAAAAGTCAGGGAAGCCACAAGGGCCGCACTGATTGACTGGTCGAAAAGTAAAGGGGAAGCCAGTGATTATGTCGACAATATTCCTCAGCAAAGGTTAAGCCCTTTGGGTCATTGGTATGAAGTGCCGAATTTGTTGAGAAATGGTGTACTTGCAAGAATTCTTAAAGAATATCCACAATTGGAGAATATTATGCTGCATAATATTGATACGTTGGGCGCAGATATTTCTGCAGAAGCGCTTAGTTATCATATTAAATCGGGCAATGCGTTAACCTTCGAAGTCGTTCCACGACGAATTGACGATCGTGGGGGCGGACTGGCTAAGATTAACGGGAAGCTTCGTCTGCTTGAGGGTTTAGCCCAGCCGCATGACGAAGATGAGCTTTCTTTAAGCTATTATAATACCATGACCACATGGATAAATATTGACAAACTTTTGAGTTTGTTTAAACTTACCAGAAAAAATATATATGAACGAAGTGAGGTAGAAATAGCTGAGTCAGTTCGACAAGTTGCCCGAAAGATGCCTTCTTATGTTACAATAAAAGATGTTAAATACCGCTGGGGACATGGCCAGGAAGATATTTACCCCGTTGCTCAGATTGAAAAATTATGGGGCGATATGAGCGCACTATCTGATCTCAAATGCGGATATATCGCAGTGCCGAGGCTTCGAGGGCAACAGCTTAAAGATCCCGCGCAGCTCGATGCATGGGTAAATGACGGTAGCAAAGACTACATCGAGTCTTTGTGTTCTTTTTAATTAATAAAAGAAAAGATGATGATTCCAATAAATACAGAACTCCTCGATAAAGTGATAGGCAAAGCAATAGTTTCACCTCGAAAAAGGATGAATTATAATTTTCATACTGATTTGTCAGATACTTTTCAAAGGATGTTAAATTGTATCGAACCTGGCTCCTATTGCAGGCCACACAAACACGAATCTCCTGATAAAAGGGAGGTCTTTATAATTTTAAAAGGCACTGCTGCCGTAATTGAATTTGACAATAATGGAAATATAATAAACAAAATATTACTTAATAATTCCACCGGGCAGTTCGGCATAGAAATCCAACCTTCGACCTGGCATAGTATACTTGCGCTGGAAAGCGGAACAGTTGTTTACGAGTGTAAAGACGGGCCATATTCACCTATAAATGATAAAGATTTTGCACGCTGGGCACCTGAAGAAGGAAGTGCTGAAGCTGTTAAATATTATAATGATTTACTTGAAAAGATTACTAAATTGTAAATTTAGCCCTGCTCTAAAACAACTTATCTTTCTTGAGGAAGTACCTTACTCGTTTATAAGTTGAAACATGCCTTTCTACTTTCGCCTGGTATAGGTCGGCAATTGTAATTAAAATACCTGTTTCTTCAACTCCGCCAAATTCGCGGTTTATGGCTGTGCCAAAAGTTTTCATTGATGGTGACAGGTTCATATAGGAGTTGAAAAGCGGTGGTATATTTTCATGATGGGAACGCACTTTTTTTGATAGAAGCTTATAATTTTCATGATAATCTTTTTCATTAAAAACAGCATCCAACTCTGTTTCATTCCAGGTTATTTCAAGAGGTTCAATTGGGGACACTAATTTTTCGCTGTCGCCAAATTGCCTTTTAAGAAAATGCAAAATAAGTGCACGGGCATCTTTATTAAAATGAGTGTACATAGTTATTTTGCCGAAGAAATATTTCATTTCCGGGTTGTGTACCATTATAGCCCCCAATCCGTCCCACAAATTATCAAGCGCATATATGCCTTTTCGTGCGCGGTTTGTACTTTGATAGGCCGGTTGAACAAACGACCGTCCAAGTTCTATCATATAAGGCATATACAATTCTTTGAACCTATCTGAGAAATTAAACAAATGAGAGGTTGATAATTTTTTAGCAATAGCATTTCCATCATCAGTTTTTCGCGGAATATAAAATCGATATCCTCCAAGTATTTCGCAGTGTTGCGGGTCCCAAACTATAAGCTGGTGATAAGGGTCGTCTGAAGTGTCGAACTCGTCAATATCAAGAATAGCACCGGTGCCCCCGCCTGCATAGCGGAAAGTTAATTCACGCAACCGGCCGACTTCACGCATCAGGTTGGGAGAGTCATTGTGTGTAAAAATATAAAGCGAATTTCCACCGTAGTTAGTTTTTCTCACAAATTTATCTTCCGTGAGTTCACTTTCCAACAATTCTTTTGGTAAAGGGGAGATTATTTCATTAGACTCCATAAAACTGTTCTGAAATACAAAGTTAAAAATTTCTTCTTATTAAGAACGTTAATAATTGTTTAAAAGGCAGTTATACTTCTAATAAAAAAATGTTTCTGCAGAGTTCGATTCCAACTTGTAAACATGTCTTTTAATCGCTTCAGCCCACTCAGCATGAGTTTTATCGCTATTAAAAAGTCCGAACGATATAGGCCTCCCAAAAGTTATGGTAAAAGTTTTATTACGGTGTTTAAATAATTCATCAACCAGAAAAAACATTTCGATATTGGATTTTATTCCAAGCTTGTTTCGAATTTTAGAAAGGTTGTAAAAGAAGTTTGAATTTTCCCCGCTAAAAAAAATTGGCACAACATTTCTTTTGTATGAAATAGCTTTACTAATAAAATTCTTTTTCCATTCCAAATCCTCAATTCGTCCTTTATTTTTACGCGAACATAAACCTGCCGGGAAAGTGAGGATATGGATATCCGAACCAAATGCTTCATCAATTGCAAATGCAGCTGACTTACTGTTTCCGCCATGCTTGTTGATTGGGAGAAACATACGTTCGAGGTTCTTAATATTCATCAGGATATCATTTACCAATACTTTTACATTCCCAAAATACTGGTAAATTACATTAATAAGCAGAATCCCATCGAACCCGCCCAAAGGGTGATTGGAAACAAAAAAATATCTGTTATCTGTACCAACATTTTCAATACCATTTATTTTGACACTTACATTGAATTCTCCCAGCGCTGCCCTCAAAAATTCAATTCCAGTCAAGTGGCCATATTTTTTTAAAATATCATTTAAATCATTTTGATGTACAATGCGTTCAATATAATTAAAAACGAAACCAGGTAAAATTTTTGCCAGTTTCGGGTTTTTATCATAAAATACTTCCCTGATATTAATTTCCATGATTATTTAAATGCTTATCTAAAAACTTCTCCATAGCCCTATAAAAATCGAACCGGTTTTCTTCGTTATGAAACCCGTGGCCTTCGTTGTCTTTTACCATATATTCTACTTCAATCCCCCGATTTTTCATAGCTTCGACCATTTGGTCGCTTTCGTTTTTATTCACCCTCGGGTCATTGGCCCCCTGTGCTACAAATAATGGCACTTTAATATTTTCTGCATGAAATGCCGGTGAAATCTCGATAAACAAATCTTTGTCCCTTTCAGGATGCCCCAACATTTCATATTCCATTTCTAACAAAGGTTTCCAGTAGGGTGGAATTGTTTCCAATAAAGTAAAAAGATTTGAAACCCCGACATAATCAATACCACAACAATATAAGCCTGGCGTGAAACAAAGCCCTGCAAGAACTGCATAACCTCCATAGCTTCCACCATAAATCGCGATCCGTTTTGGATCGGCAATTCTTTGTTCTATTAGCCATTGTGCGCCATCTGTAATATCATCCTGCATTCTTTTCCCCCATTGTTTGAATGAAATTTCCCAAAACTTACGTCCATAACCCAGCGAACCCCTGAAATTCATTTGTAAAACGGCATATCCCCGGTTTGCCAGAAACTGAACTTCCGAATCGTAGCCCCAACTATCGCGAGCCCATGGGCATCCATGAGGATTTATAACAACAGGAAGATTTTTTGATGTTGAATTTACAGGCAATGTCAGATAACCATGTATGCTAAGCCCGTCACGGGATTTGTATTCTATTGGAATCATTTTTGCCAAAATATTTTCGTCTAACCAGGGGCTTAAATCTGTAATTTTAATAAGGTTATCCAGGGTCAAATCGTAATAATAATATGCTCCTAAAGTCTTGTCGCTGTACGTACGAACAATGAACTTATCTTCAGTTTTGTTCATACTGCTTAGGGATATCTCGAGTTCATTGCCCAGATGATTTTCAAGTTTTAAGTACAAATTTTTTCTTTCATCATCTAAAAAAACTTGCTTTCGCTTCCAGGTTGTATATGCAATTGTTGTCAGGGCTTTTCTTTTACGGGAATAATATAACCCTGTAACATCATATTCCGGGTCTTCATATAATTTCTCAATTTCCTTACCTGTTTGCAAGTTAACTATAACTATGGCTTTCTTATCCCTACCCAGGTTTGATGAAGCATAA
>CAVSGB010000165.1:0-20093 GCA_963726845.1 uncultured Bacteroidota bacterium
ACTTATCACAATATAAAATCGATATTACAGATATTGAATTCAGAAATTATGACCCGAAAAGTTTAGTCCTGGCAGCGCCATTTTATGTGCCAGATGCCAACGCCGGTATATTTTATATACACAAGGATTTATATGCAGGCCTTTCAATTGCCCAATTGCTTCAATCTGCTGTTAAAATAGGCAACCCCGGGTTGGAGAATTTTCATGCACCAAGGAGTTACATAATACTGGCTGGATATAGGATTACACAACGTACCGATCTTTCTTACGAACCTTCAATACTCATTAAAACTACCGAACAATTACTTCCGCAGGTTGATTTCTCTTTGAAGGCAACTTATTACGACAATTATTGGTTTGGCTTTTCATATCGCACTACAAATACTGTGATTTGCCTTTTAGGTATAAAGAAAAACAGGCTTTATATCGGATATGCTTTCGATTATAGTTTTAATACTTTTCAGCGTTATACTTTCGGTTCGCACGAAGTAAATTTAGCCCTCAAGTTTGGTGATTCAGCTAAACGGTACAAATGGTTAAACAGGTATTAGAGAAGACAGTTACTATTTCATCCTGATAACAGTCGAAGTTTATTTGGCAATTTTTAGAAATGCCCTAAAATATGTTTATTAATCGAAGTGAATGAGCCCCAATTGCACAATTTTAAAAAATTGTACACAAATGATTTGTGAAATTGTACAAATCCTATTATTTTCGCAACGCAAAATTTAATTCCTCCTTAGCTCAGTTGGTTAGAGCATCTGACTGTTAATCAGAGGCTGAGGTTCAAGTCCTAGAGGGGAGCGAAAGAAAGCCGGAAGTCCAATTAATAAAAGGGATTCCGGCTTTCTGATTTGTTGTATCACTCCGGCTGATTGCATCCTGCAGGAAGTCACAGTAGGAATTAAATTTGAAATTGTTTGCAGAATTCAAAAATCGAATTAGCTTTCAGTGATCACTATTTTCTCGATTTTATCTCCCTGGCGGATGGCATCAATAACGTCAAGGCCTTCATAAACTTTTCCAAAACAGGTGTGTTGCCTGTCGAGATGTTGGGTATTTTTACGGCTATGGCAAATGAAAAATTGCGATCCGCCTGTATCCCTTCCTGCATGGGCCATTGAAAGTACGCCACGGTCGTGGTATTGGTTCCCACCGGTAAGCTCGCATTTGATTTTATAACCCGGCCCGCCAGTTCCAGTTCCGTTCGGGCAGCCACCCTGGATTACAAAATCGGGAATTACCCTGTGAAAAGTTAGGCCATTATAAAACCCTTCATTCGATAGTTTGATAAAGTTTGCAACTGTGTTTGGTGTATCTTTTTCAAAGAAATTGACTTTCATTACACCTTTTACAGTATGGATTTCAGCTTGCTTCATTATGTTTTAAATTTAAAAATTGAGATGCAAAAGTATAAAAAATAGACTCGGTAACAACAAGTGATAATTAAGAAACAAAATTTATCATCCAATTTTTTTACCAGCATTTGGCCCTTGGTTTTAGCGAATGAATTTCACTTATATGAATTACAGCAACAGCCTTGGGTTTGGGCATTCCAATTTTTACTGACATGGCAGCCGATTGTTCGTACAACTCGCCACTTTCGTGCAAGGTTGCTTTTCCAACAAATCTAAAACCATCCAGAATATCCCGATTTACAACCGATACAGAAACCTTTGAGCCTCTTTTAATATTCTCGTAAGTTGCACCGCCGGTTCCTTCAGAAAAAATCAAGGATTCATCGGTTATTACGCGTGTCGAGCGTTTCGGAGCAACATTGGGAGTACCATCAGCACTTACTGTTCCTACAAAACATTGCTGTGTTGCAATCATGTCTTTCATTTCTTGTGTTAGTGTTGCCATTTTTTGAATTTATTTAAATTTATACTAAAAACTATACTGTTTTCTTATACCTCCAGATTGCCATCCGCAACATGGCAAAAGCAAAAACAATAAGACAAATTATTTCATTGATCATATCTTTAAAACCGGAACCTTTTAACAGGATCATGCGGACTATGCGCATGAAATAATAGATTGGGTTTATGTAATCGAGTTTCTGAGCCCAATCGGGCATGGTTTCGGTGGCTGTAAAAATACCACTCATCATGATACATACCAAAACCACAAAGAACATTACAAACATGGCTTGTTGTTGTGTGTTTGTCATTGTTGAAACCAATAAGCCAGCGGATAGAATGACAACAAGGTATATTGCCGCAACGCCAAACAAAAGCCATATACTGCCCAGGACTGGTATATTGAAGAGAACTTTCCCGACGAACAATCCAAAAGCAAGTTCTAAAAGCGCCAATATCCAGAACGGGATAAGTTTCCCGGCTATAAACTGATATTTCCGGATTGGAGTTACATTTATCTGTTCTATTGTTCCAAGTTCTTTTTCCCTTACTAAATTTAACCCGGATAAAAACATTCCGATTATTGTAACAAGTATTGCGAGTACAGCTGGACCATAAAGTTTTTATAATTTAGCTGCGGGTTATACCAATAAGAATAATTTATATTGATGTTTTCGGAAGGGTTTAGGATTGTTGGTTTTCCTGATAATGCTGTAACTACTTCAATGTTATAGCCCAAAGTTATGTTTTGAATGTAAGCACTGGTAATGCCCGCAACGACTCCATTAATGGCATTGACAATAACCTGCACTTTCGACAGGTTTTCACGTACCAGTTTTCTTTCGAATCCGGATGGAATTTGAATAATTGCATCGATGTTTCCTTTTTTCAACTCATTCTCGGCTTCGTTCATCGAAAAAGTATATTGGCTGATAACATAAAAAGGAGAACCATTGAACTTGGAAATATATTTTCGTGAAGTCTGCGACAAGTCTTTATCAACCACAGAAAGCCTTATATGCTTAATTTCCATAGTTGCAGCATTCACAAGGATAATAAGCTGAACAATAGGGATAACGAATATTATAGGCATCATCATTTTGTTCCTGAATACCTGGATAAATTCTTTTTGTATGATATATAAAATTGTCCTCATTTTTATTCAATTACGAATTACGAATGACCAATTACGAATTACGAATTACGAATAACCAATTACGAATTACGAATTACGAATGACCGATAATAAAATAATGAAAATTGATTTTATATTCAATTGGTAATTTGTCATTTGTAATTTGTAATTATTCAAGCCTTACTTTAAATTTCTTTGATGCAACAACAATAAAAAAAACAGAAAAGCCGATCATTATTAGTGTTTCTTTCCAGACATAAGCCAATCCGGTCCCTTTGAGCATAATATTTTTTAAAATAATAATGAAATATTTAGGCGGCATCAACACACATAGCCATTGCAAAATTTTAGGCATGTTTTCAATCGGGAAAATAAAACCTGAAAGCAGAATTGTTGGCAGCATCAGCGCTATCATCGACATCAGCATTGCAATTTGCTGGCTTTCGGTCGCCGTGGAAATTAATATACCCAGAGACAATGCCAAAATAATAAATAATAAACACTCTGCCATCAATAAAACAATACTTCCCTGCACCGGTAATTCAAACACCCAATAACCCAGAAGTACGATGATTGTTGCATTTATAAACGACATTGCAACGTATGGCGTTACTTTTCCAATTATAATCTGTAATGGTTTTAATGGGGAAACCAGCAAAACTTCCATAGTTCCCAGCTCTTTTTCGCGGACAATCGATACCGAAGTCATTAGTGCCGAAATAAGCATCAATATCATTGCCATGATGCCAGGCACAAAGAGATAGACCCCTTTCAATTCCGGATTATAGACCATACGTATTTCCGGATCAATTTGATAGGGAAGGACTTGTTGATGGTTGGTTTCACTCACGTAATTTCGGATGATTGCTGAAGTATAATTAGTAATCAGATTTGCAAAATTTGCATCTGAAGCATCAGCTAAAATCTGAATATTTGCTTGTCTTTCTTTCTCCAGTTTTCTTCCAAATCCAGGTTCAAATATGACAACTTCTTTTACAATTCCCCTGCGAAATACTTTACCGATCTCGCTATCATCAATAAGATTGTCGTACAACTTGAAATAACCTGAAGAAACAAGCCTGCTTGTAATATCGCGGGTTACCTCATCTTTTGAATGGTCAAGGACTGCAATATTGACATCTTTAATTTCGTTTGTAATAACAAATCCAAAAAGTAGCATCATAGCCAACGGCATACCAAACAATACAAGCATTGTCCGTTTGTCGCGAAAAATATGATAAAATTCTTTTATAACAAATCCGCGAAATTCTTTCATAGAGCAGTACTTATAAAATTTCTTTGTCTGGTCGAAAATGTAAATCGAATAGCTGACTTCTTGCATGAATCAACACACGTTGAACACAAAATGCATTCATTATGATTAATTCCACCTTGTTTAGCCATTTCTGCTACTGGCAAAGACATTGTGCAAATCCTCGAACATAACCCGCAATTGTTACATTCTGAGGGACTTGTTTTTAAACGAATTGAAGGTATTTTGAAATAATCCCTGACAATTCCGCCTATAATCATAAAAGGTGAAACCCAGCACAGGTAGTGACATAACCATCTCTTGCCTTTGATTATTGAAGGAATTACAACTATCGCCACAGTTCCAAAATACATTGTCCATTCGGTCAATCCGATTATTGGAACCCCAAATGCTTTCTTGTAGAAAAAATTAATTTCTTTTAAACCACCTACTAAAAATATAATGACAATAAAGAATGTAATCCAGGGGACAAATAGAACAAACTTGAACCAATTCCACTTATTATTTAGAGGCCTGTTGTTAATTTTAAAAGAAAATTCCTGGCAAGCGCCAGCCGGGCATATCCAACCGCAAAAAAATCTGCCACCCAATATTGGGGTAATAAACATTATGCCAAAAAAAATAACATCGCCGGCAACAACCCTGTCTGAAGCCCCGAATAGCAAAAGGTCCGGAGACATAACAAAATATGTGAGTGGATATGTTAACAGTGAAATAAGCAATAAAATATAACGATATTTCTGACGGTTTTTCATGAACTTTTAAGAATTTATTCAAAAAAAATATTAGTTTAAAATATTTAATATAGTTTTTAAACTGCTGAAGTTGATTTCACTAAAACTTCCAATTACCAAATCGGCAAAATTTATTTGTTCTGAACTAAAAGTTGTTGTTATGCCTATCACTTTCATGCCGTTTGCCTTTGCTGACTGAATCCCAAATACTGAATCTTCAAATACAATGCAGTTTTCTGGCGCAATATTTAATTGCTGCGCAGTGATCCTGTAGATTTCAGGATCAGGTTTGCCATTTTTAACGAAAGATTCATCAATCAGCACTTCAAAAAAATGACGAATATGGAGTTTATCAAGAACAAAATCGAGATTCACTTTTGGAGCTGAAGTGGCAACTGCCATTGAAATATTGTTTTGCTTTAGTTCATTCAATAAGTCTGATAATCCTTCCGGCAATCGAATATGTTCCTTATAAATTTCCCTGTACAAAGCTTCTTTTTCTTTTGCTATTGCCTTGATTTCTTCATCTTCTGTTTTCCCTAACAATTCTGCAACAAACATATAATTTGTTCCACCAAAAATGTTCCTAATTTCTTCGGTTGTTTTTTTGCTATTGTATTTTTTACAAATCATTTGCCAGGCCCGGTCGTGAAACTCGCTATTTTCAACCAACACACCATCCATATCGAATATCACTGCAAAATTTTTGTTCATCAATACCTTTTCAATTAATATTTTGTTCCTTTTTAATAATCGAAAAAACCTCACCCCAACCCTCTCCAATTGGAGAGGGAGTTACAAATCTTCAAATTGGCACATTAACATATCAGAACATTGTCAAATTAACTATTCTTTGTTCCTTGCTATTTTAAAAAACACTTCATCCATATTGGCTGCATTGTGCTTGTTTTTCAAATTAACCGGTGTATCGAGATCGGCAATTTTGCCTTCGGACATTATCGAAACCCTGTTGCAATACTCAGCTTCGTCCATATAATGAGTGGTAACGAAAACAGTGATACCATCGGCTGCAGCTTTGTAAATTAAATCCCAAAACTGGCGACGAGTAATTGGATCGACCCCTCCGGTAGGTTCATCGAGAAATACGATGCCTGGCCGGTGAAATATTGCAACCGAAAATGCCAGTTTCTGTTTCCACCCGAGCGGAATATCCTGGATTAATTTGTTGCGATCGTTTGAAAGGCCAAGATTTTCAAGTAACTCTTCAGTCCGTTTCCTTATTTCAGCTTTTGAAATGCCATAAATACCTGCATAAAACCTGATATTTTCATTTATTGTCAAATCATCATAAAGGGAGAATTTCTGGCTCATGTAGCCGATATTTTTTTTAATTTCTTCGCTTTGTCTGTAAGCATTAAAGCCAGCAACATTTACCTCGCCTGATGTTGGAGATGACAAACCACATAAAATACGGATTGTAGTTGTTTTCCCGGCACCGTTGGCCCCCAAAAAACCAAAAATCTCACCTTTGTAAACATCAAAAGTAAGGTTATCGTTTGCGACAAAATTGTCGAATTTCTTTACTAAGTTTTTGACTTTAATTACCGTTTCGCGGTTTTCCATCATAATTTTAAAATAAATAAGAAACCTTTTCTGAACTCTTTTAATTACATTTTAGATTTACCAATTATTCATTACTCATTACTAATTTCAACAGTGCTTTCCATCAATTTCATAAAGCAGTCTTCAATACCAGGCTGGATTTCTTTTATTTCAATATTTTCATGGCCATTCTGATTTAACCATAATTTAAGATATAATGAATTTTCATTTGCCTCCAAAGTGCAATGTAAGTATTGACCAAACAGATGTACACTTTTAAACTTGTTATATTTCAATAGATCGTTCTTTAAGGCATAAATATTTTCACTCCGGATTGCCCATAATTGTTCACCAAATTGAGAAATGATATTGTGCGGTGAATCAATGGACATAATTTTCCCTTTTTGGATCAAAGCAACACGATCGCATAAGCCAGCTTCGTCCATGTAAGGTGTGGAAACAATAATAGTGATGCCTTTCGATTGAAGGTTTTTCAACATTTGCCAGAATTCTTTGCGCGAAACAGCATCAACTCCTGTTGTGGGTTCATCGAGAATAAGCACACGCGGCTTGTGAATTAGCGCACACGATAGCGCGAGCTTTTGTTTCATGCCTCCTGAAAGTTTACCTGCAGGCCTGGTTTTAAAAGGCTCGATATGCGAGTAAATATCTTTGATTAAATCATAGTTTTCATCGATAGTGGTTCCAAATATCGTTGCAAAAAACTTAAGGTTTTCTTCCACAGATAAATCCTGGTAAAGAGAAAACCGTCCCGGCATATAGCCAAGCAGTTTTCGAATGGCCTTGAAATCGTTAACACTATCTAATCCGTGAATGATGGCTTTCCCCGAATCAGGGATCAGTATCGTTGTAAGTATCCTGAAAATTGTTGTTTTCCCGGCGCCGTCAGGGCCAATAAATCCAAACAATTCGTTCTCATTTACTTCAAAAGAAATATCCGAAATGGCCTGGTTGCCTTTGTATGACTTGTTTAATTTTATTGCAGATATTTCCGGCATAAGGTTAATGTGTTGATGTGCCAATGTGTTGATGTGCTAATGTGTCAATATGCTGATGTGTCAATGTGTTGATTAATTTTAAGTTTTAATGATTTTAAAAACAAAACTCAATGTTCATAAAACATTATATAAGTTTACCAAATTCCTAATATTAGTCCGGAAATTGAAAATAAAACGATGTACATTCCGGCATCTATTGCCAGCAATTTTATTGAACGGCTTGCAAACAAGTATGTTCCGCTCATTGAGGGAAGTATCCAAACTAATGATATTAAAAATCCTGTTAAAAATCCATTCGTATATCCCTGCCCTGAAACAATTGCGCTAATGCTGGCAATTGCAAGAAAATGCATAATAGCAGTTCCTCCAAATACCAATGGAGCATTTACTTTTCTTTGAAGATTATTCGGGTTATTTTCCATACTCCACGTTTTCCCAAATAAATATTTTGAATGCCATCCAAAACCAATAACAAATGAAAAGACTGTCATTACTATCACTGGCAACCAACGAATGTTTGAAATCAAGTTTAATAAGTTCATATTATATTGTTTTTAAATTATTAATAAAACTTTTATGATTATTAATACTCAATCATTATTTGCTTTCGAAAAAAAGAAATGTTATTTGAATAACTCATCTATTTAAACCCTATATTCTTCATTCTTCATTACTCATTAATTAGAATTTCACCTCTCCCGGCATACCTATTTTCAGCGAACCATCGTTTTGAACATCCACTTTGATCGCATATACCATGTTTACACGTTCTTCTTTTGTCTGGATAATTTTTGGCGTGAATTCAGTTTGCTGGGAAATCCAACTGATTATCCCTTCAAGCTTTCTGTTTTCAATGCTTGTTTTATCAATAAATACAGAAACTTTTTGACCGATTTTGATATTGGGAAGTTGAGCGCCTGAAACATAAACGCGTAGTTTCATAACCGATAAATCGGCAATTTTATAAAGATTCTTCCCTGGTATTGCTATTTCACCGGGTTCAATATATTTTTCGAGAACAGTACCGGTTATCGGATTTCTGATAATTGATTTGTTTAGTTGATCCTGAGCCTGATCGACCTGAAATTTTAATGCTTTGATATCACCTGATATTGCCTGGTTTTGAACTCGTGTAGAAATAATCTGTTTATTGATCAAATCGAGATCGCTGTTTATGTCATCGAGTTGTTTTGTTGGAGCCGCCTGTGCAGCTACCAGTTTATTCAACCTGTCTTGTTCCCTCAACAGTGATTTTTTCTGTTCTTCCTGAACTTCAATTTGCGATTGAACCTGTGTGAATTTTGTTGATGAAGCCTCTATCTGTGCAATCAATTGTTGCTTTTTAAGATATGTAGATAGAGAATCAATATAGCCTATTGCCTGATCTTTGAGCAGACTCTGGCCTTCCTCAATATTGAGTTTTAATATTTTGCCTTGTACTTCAGCACCTACAAGCACTTCAGTAGCTTCAAAATTTCCATAAGCATCCGATTTGTTGTTCCCGTTTCCGCATGCCGCAGCTATAATTGGAATTGTTATAAAAATAAGCTTAGTCTTCATTATAATAGTATTTAAAATTCTCAAATTTTTACTATCGGATTTTCGATTATTACTATAAAGTACGCATTTCAATTAGTCATTAGTCATTAGTCATTAGTCATTAGTCATTTGTAATTAAAAAATCCCTTTAATTACCAAATAATTTACTTTTTCCTGCGCCAATTGTACTTTATGGGTCAGCATTGTTATGTTAGCCTGTGTTTCAGCATTCAAATCGTTGATGTAATCTGAAGCAATCATAACGCCTTGTTCGAGCTTAGCAGACGATCTTTGCGTAACGCTTTTTCGAAGATCAACGATTGCTGCATCTGTTTTCAATGATTTTTCAAGCTGTCCGATTCGTGCCCTGCTGTTGTCGAGCGAAATCCTGAGGTTCTTTTCAATCGCGAGCTTTCTCGAATCGATCATGTCGCGCTCTATTGCAAGTGATTGCCGATCGCGCGATGTTTTGTTCCAATCCCAGATGTTCCATTTAAAATTAACGCCTACTATGTAAAAAGTAGCAAAATTATTGTCCAGCATATTCAGGCCAGGCCTGCCGTAACCTCCCTGGACGAATGCATACACGCGAGGCATACGTTGTGATTGTGTGAATTTATCAGAGAATTTGATACTTGCTTCCTGAACCTCAAGATTTTTTATTTCTGCCCTTTGGAAAGCCCCGGTATCGGGGATATCGACTTCAGGTATTTCTATTTTTAAACTATCGTTAAGTTTCCTGCCTGTCAGTTCCGACAATACCGAAATACCAGAACTATAAGAAAGTTTTAACTCATCGATTTGCTGATTGTTTTTTAGAATTTCTATTTTAATGTTGTCCAAATCTGATTCCTGTAAGGTGCCATTTTTCAAAGCTGCTTCAATTGTCTTTTGACGCTGCAGCAAAGTGCTTTCAACATTTTCAAGTAATTTGATATTCGATTTATACAATAAAAGTCCAAAATAAACCTGGTTCACCTGTTCGACCAACTGATGAAGTTCGCCTTCGTTTTGAAGCAAATCGGCTTCCAATGATGCATTTGTCATTTGTTTTTGAGCAGCCACGCTTCCGCCATCATAAAGCATTTGATTGACGTCGATTGTTGCTTTATACTGGTCGCGCGAACTTTCTACCTTTAATTCTTTCGTCTGATTTGGACCTGTTGGTATTGTCATATCCAATTTAATGGCATCGCTTTGGTAAGTTGCCTGTGCATTTGCGTTTAATTGAGGTAACCATTGTGTTCCAACGTTTTGAAGTTTCAAATTTGCATTTTCCTGAATCCTTTGCCTGTCCTGGTAATACGGATGGTTTTCCCGTGTCAGTTTGTAACATTCAGTAAGGCTTAATTGCTGCACTTCCTGCGAATGTGCCAATGTTGGAATTATTAAAATATAAAATATTAACTGTTTCATAATTTAAATCGAGTCAAGATATTTAGATTCAAGAATCAAGACATTTTTAATTAATTTATTTCTATTTTATTCTTAATACATCTATTCTACAATACTTCAATTATTCATTTATTCTGATATTCTGTTCTTCCGATATTCAATTCTTCAGTTTTTTTAAAGTTCCGATTCAACCTACTTCTTCCTGATTGCATTAATAACAAATTTTGCTACTTCTTTCTTTCTTGTTTCTAAAAATTCATTGTATTTTTTTTTGTCATTTTTAAAAAGTATACCTTGCAATATTGGCCTTGCAATAATTGGAAACAGGGAAAGGCCAATTATGTTTATTATTAATTGAATGGGTTCAACAGGTTCAATAGTACCTTTCTTTATTTCTTTTTCAACAAATTCAGAAAATTGGCCAAAAACATTTTCTTTTACTAAAGGTGTATTTTTAAAAATTGTAACCAAACGTTCCGGGTTCCGGTTAAGTTCATTTATGATAAAATTTGGAATGTGTGGGTTTTTCATAATAAGGCTGATATAACCGTCGACAAACTTTTCTATTTTGGAAAAAAGTGGCGCATCACTTACCATCATAGTTATAGTTCCCGAAAAAAAATCGCCCATTACTTTATCAAATATTGCATTGAAAAGTTTTTCTTTTGTCCTGTAATAATAATGTAACAAGGCTTTGTTTATTCCTGCTTTTTGAGAAATTTCTTCCATGCGTGTACCTTCGTATCCCTTCTCAGTGAAGACTTCTTTAGCAGTTTCAAAAATTTTTTCTTCCGTGTTTTTTTCTAATTGTGCCATAATATTTAACCAATAGGTTAAACTAAATAGTTTAATTCAAGAGACAAAAATAAAAATAAAAATAAATTTAACCACATATTTTAATTAAAATATTTAACCAAAAAGTTAAATAAATTATTCAAAATAATAGCCCAAATTTTAGTTTGGGCTATTATTTGATTGATACGAGTGGAATATTTTACTTAATGATTTCTAGTTTGGCGAAACATTCTTCATTGTTAACTGAAACCATTTTGCACATATAAAGTCCTGAATGTAATAACTGACTGTCAAAAGCCACTACACCTGTTCCTTTCAACCCATTAAATGTTTTAATAACCCGGCCATACAAATCATAAATTTGAATATTAGAATAATTTTTGCAAGTATAACTTATTTTGGCATGGTTGCTAAAAGGGTTGGGCGCAACTTGAATTGAATTATTTAATTCTGTTGTTTTTATCATTGTTAAATTTAAAGCTTTCCCGGTAACAGAAATTTTAATTGGGTTAACAATATCAGTTGCATTATGGTACACTAAAAGCGTGTCGGCAAATAGGCCATAATTCTTAGGCGTCCATTCAATTAAAATGCTGTCGGAATTAGCTGGATTAAGAACTTCAGAAGGGTAATATGCTATTTTCAAACTACCTTTTGAATCTTTAACAATTAAACTGTCTATTTTGCTTTTATTACTACTTTGATTAGTAATAATCAATTTTGTTTTCACCAGAGAATCAATTTTGTTTTTAGTACCAAATGATACAGCGTCTGGAATAACCCTTATATTCGAAAATTTGAAATCTGGCAGGATTGAAGCCCTGGCGCCATATGCACCCATGTCATTTATTATAAGTCCTCTTGAAGGATATAAAGCATTTTTTGAATTTTGAGTATCAGCAGGATCAGAATATGTTATGCTGTTATCACCTGCATCGATACATGGTGAATTTATTTTTAAGAAGAATGAAGTGTCAGTAAATTGAGGAAAAATATCGATGTTACCAATTCCTTTATATCCTCCTTCAATATCGCAATATGACACTGGAATAGTTGCGCCCCTGAATGATATTTGAGGGCTGGATTTAGCCGAATTTCCAAAAATAATGTTGTTTTTAAGCACTGCCGCAGCCCCGGCATCGTATGCACATACTCCACCTCCGTCTATTACTGAATTATTATTGACAATTGTATTGTTTTCAATAATATTACCATTTACTAATTTACCATTCATCCAAATTCCTGCGCCACCATAGTCATCGCAGCGATTGTTGTTGGCAATAATATTATTTCGGAGAACTGCATCACAGAAATTTAAAACAATTCCTCCTCCATAAAGGCCACTATTATTAATTATTACATTATTTAAAATTTTTGTTTTACCATCGCCGCTTCGAATTCCTCCTCCGCCTGCACTTGATAAACCCTTTTTGTTTATAGCATTATTATTAATGATAAGATTGTATTGAATTACCGGGGATGATTTGGCTATCAATATAGCACCACCTTCCCGAAATGTTCCACTACTATGTTCATCTTTCCAGGCAGTGCCCGTTCCACCTGTCAGGGTAAATCCCTGTAATACTGTTGTTGAGTCCTGTCCTTTGATAATAATAACACAACTTGCTGTATCGGCATGGATTGGTTTGCTCCCATTAATTATCGTTTTACTGATATAACTTGTATCGTGATTTAAAACAAAATAACTGGTAAGTACAACATTTTTTGTTCTGAAATTAATATTTTCAAGGTATGTCCCTGGTGCAACAAGAATTGTATCTCCATCCGTAGCGTTATCGATGCCCTGCTGGATTTTACCACCTGCCAATACATTAATTTTTTTAGCCTGGATTATTGCAGAAATACTAATCAGTAAACTGACAAAAACAAATTTCATTTTCATAGTCGTTGAATTTAGATTTTTAAAATCATTGATTTAATAATAAATAGAAAAATACAAAAAATCGTTACCATCATTACCAAAATGGATAATGTTGATTTATGTATGCAATATTAGATTTGGAATTAATATACAATGACCGGATTCCGGAATCAGGACTTAATATTTTTTCTATATTCTTTGGGAGTGTAACCGGTTGTTTTTTTAAATGATTCATTAAACACGGATTTTGAATTGAACCCTGCATCAGAAAGAATCTGGTATAAGGTTTTCTTTTCTTTAATATCCTGTTCAATTAATCTTTTTGCTTCTTCAACCCTATGCAGGTTGATAAAATTGTTGAAGTTCAGGTTAAAACAAGTATGAATAGTCTGGGAAAGATGTTTTTGAGGGATGTTTATTTTTTTTGATAAATCATCAAGGTTCAAATCAGGGGTTAAATATGGTTTTTCTTTGGCAATAAAATCATTAAGTAGTTTTTTATATTTTTCGTAATCGCCTAATTCTAATTTTGTTTGACTATATTTTACTGAAGAAACAATAGCTGAAGGTGAGGCAGTTTGTTGCATGCCTTTATATATAAGGCTTAAGCAAAGAATTAAATTGATACCTATTGATTGAAATAATAAATATTCTGAAAGCCATGGTTTGCTAATTTGAACTTTGTTTAAAATAAAGTTCAATAAGTCAGTAAACCACATAATTGTAAACAAATACAATATTAAGTTGACCCAGGTTAAATTGATATTTACTAAGTTCGAGTATATTTCCTTAATTTGTTTACGGTATTTGTTTAATTGAACAAAAGATAATATAAGGTAAATAGCAATTTGTGTATGAAGCGCCAGTTTAAATAGAAACCAAAATAATTGCCAATTTTTATTAAAATTGACCGATTTTGGATTATTGAAAAAAACTAAAATAGCCGCATAACCCACAAAAACAACATAAGGTATTAAATGAAGCAGTATCCTTAAGGAAAGCCTAAAATCAATTTTACAAAGCGAAACAATATAAAGATATAGCAGAGGTGAAAGTAAAAGATAACAATGACTTCCAATATGGTCGATTATTGGGAATGAACTTATAAAAGAAGGAAATGTCAAAAGGGCAAAGAAATCTATGAGTAATATGCCATTAGAAAACATAAACGCGGCGAGGATATAATTGCTGACTTTTGTCCCATGAGAATAAAAAAGAAAAATTATGCCTAATAAGAATAATAAAAGGCCTGAAAACAGAGAGATCAAACTAAGAATACCTAAGTTCATAAAATCATAACAATAAAATCCGGTTACGAAAATTAATTATACTTTTTATAATTTTGAATAAAATAATATTCTTTTTTTGAATTATTAAATTCCATAAGACATGCCATTGGTAAAAATAGAAATCAGAAAGGGGAGAAGTAAGGAACATAAATCCAGGTTGCTCAATATTGTGCATCAAACTCTTGTAGATATTGTAAAAATACCTGAAAATGATCGTATACAAAGACTGTATGAACTTGATATTGATAATTTCGAAATTTCATCAGCAAAAACCGATAATTTTACAATTATTGAAGTAACTATGTTCAAAGGCAGGAACCATAGATACAAAGAAGAAATTTTTAATTGAACTGGCTTCGCGTTTAAACCATGAATTGAGTATTTCCGCCAATGATTTAATAATAGTTTTGCACGAACTTCCTCTGGAGAATTGGGGTATAAGAGGCGTAAATCTTGAAAATGATTATGACTTAGGATTTAAAATTGATGTATAGTTTTCGGCTGATAATTGATGTCAGATATATTTCGATTACAGTACAAATAATGCATATTTATTAAATTGTTATAAAATAACTAATTGTTTTCAGAATATTGTAAATATTATGAAATGACTTGAACGAAAGTTGCAATTATTCTGAATATAACTTGTTATGATACATCAATGACAAGATATAAATAATTAGTTGTGAAAATAAGAAATCATACTATCTTTGCGGCAAATTTAACTATTAGATAGTTTTTGGGTGGATATTTTTTTTAGCGAATATTTAAAAATAGAAAAATTATTTTTAATCCTAACAACCAATTCCTAACAACTAAAAACTAAATTGGCCCGTAGCATAACTGAATAGTGCATCTGACTACGGATCAGAAGGTTGGGGGTTTGAATCCCTTCGGGGTCACAAGTAACTAAAGCCTTTTATGAGTTTATAATCATAAAGGGCTTTTTTATTTACATACAAGTTGCATACTTCAGTTAAATATATCTCAAAATTGAGAATGAAATTATCTTTTGCTGATGAAAAGAAAAAAAATCAGGCAAAAAACCGAATTCTATAATTAATAAAATCATTTGTGACTTATCAAGTTAAATGATTTTTTGCCAAAAAATGAAATCTTTTGTGATCTAAATTTATAAACAGTTTAATTAAAAGGAATCAGACAAATAGCATTGAAACTGATTGTTAATTTTGAAAAATCGTCTAATGAATATATGAAATCATTTTTTTCTTTTCAATAGCAACAATTTTCTAATTTGTTTAAAAATTCGATATTTTTTATAGTCAATGAAACCTATCAATAAATAAGGGTTTTGAGAATATATGTCAACTATTAATTTCTTAATAATTATAAAAGTAACAAAATAGTTACCTTTTTTCTTGTTTTTTAGGTAACAAAAGTGTTACCTTTGTTGTGTTATCAAGATTCGTTTGTTCTTTTATTTTTTGTATGAAGTATAATGAATTACTTAAACTTTTAAAAAAGGATGGATGGTATTTAACTAGGACTAAAAAGCACCAGATTTACAAACACAATGAAAAAAAGGAATCTTAACCGTTCCAAATCATGGCGGTCAGGAAGTACCTAGCGGAACATTAGATTCGATTCTAAAACAGGCAGGATTACAATAAAAATTAAAAAAAATTATTTTTATTGTAAACAGTAATTATGGCATAAATGTTATTATTAGAAGTCACAAAACTATCTGCAAACAAGCAACTGTTGTATTTTTAACAAAGTCAATAAATAATGAAAAAGCTTGAAGCGATTATCGAGAAGAAAGGTAATGGTTATTGGATTTATTTCACCAATTTGCCAGGATGTGTTTCATATGGAGATACAATTGAAAGAGCTATGTCAAATGTAAAAGATGCAGTTAATGAACATATTGAGGCTTATAAGGAACTTGGAGAAGAATTACCAGATATTCTGGAGGGCGATAATTTCACTTATGAATATAATTTGAGTGTTAAAGATTTCTTCAAAGAATTTGAAGCTATAAATATATCTGCTATCTCTAAGAAAAGTGGCATTAATGCAAGTTTATTAAGACAATACGCATCTGGAATTAAATTTCCTTCTATTACACAAGCAAAAAAAATTGAAAAAAGCATTCATCAATTAGGAAAAGAATTTCTTACAATACAATTTTAAAAAGGAACCCTTCAAAATATTAGGATACTGCCAGTTTTGTTATGCAACATAATGGATTAGCTACTCTCTTGCTTTTAAACTTTGTATTTAATATTACATTCTGCTATTTTCATCATGTTAAGCCACTAAAAATCTAAAGCAGAGTCTTTGTCAAGGGTGATGATTCCTATTAAAATCAAATATTCATTATCGCTTTTATATACTTGACAAAGACGGAGTGTAGATTATCTTTGCTTAACCAGGATGACAATTTTAAAGTTTGCAAGTATTGCGACTGAACGGTTTTTAGTGAATTGAGCTTCTCTTGCACCACTTTTTTAAAAGTGAAAGAACGGAATGGAGTGAAGTGATTTTGCTTTTTCTAAATACTTGAGAGTTAAGTAAAAAATTATTTTGCAAGTAATACATTAATTTGTTTGAAGAAGATCTTTCCATCAATTTACCAAAGTAGAATTATGCAAGAAGAAAAAAACTTACCACCTGTTTATATTGTTTCTGGCGGCAAAGGAGTAGCCGGTCATGTGATGGTGCAATCGACACTGATTCAATTTCCCGACAATAAAGTGCCTGTACAGGTAGTAACTGATGTGATTACTGAAGAAAAACTTCTTGAGACAATTGAAAAAGTAATTCATACGGGTGGTATCGTCGTGCATACTATGGTTGATACGGATATGCGCGCCAGGTTAATTAAATTGTGCCGCGACCGAAATGTCAGAGAAATTGATATGATGGGCGAACTGTCGGATTATATTTCAAACCTTATTAAAAAAGAACCAGTCCGGATACCTGGTTTATATCGAAAAGTGAACCAGGAGTATTTTGACAGGATTTCTTCAATTGAATTTACATTAGCCCATGATGACGGGTTAAATCCTGATAAGATAAATAATGCCGATGTAGTACTAACAGGTGTCTCACGCGCTGGCAAAACGCCACTAAGTGTTTACATGGCAATGTTTGGCTGGAAAGTAGCAAATATTCCTATTGTAAAAGGCATGGAACCACCTGAAGAACTTTTTAAAATTGATGCTGGACGGGTATTCGGGCTTACTTTGTCTTTATCAACACTTATTACGCAAAGAAGCAAAAGGTTAGCCAGGATGGGAAATGTATCACTCGATAGTTACGTGGAACCTCATGATGTAAGGGAGGAAATTGATTATGCAGAAAGTATTTTTCGTAAAGGTGGTTTTACAGTAATCGATGTGACCGACAAACCTATCGAATCTTCTTCAAATGAAATTATCGCATTCATTATGCAACGTTATCCTCAGAATAAAATACTAAAAGAAATTTAGCTTCTCAAAGCCTGATTTGCGCGCCGGAAGTACAAGTTTCATTGACTTCAATACAGGTCACTTTAATCCTAGATGATTTGAATAAATCAGTTGCCTTTTCAAATATTATTTCGCCAATTATCTCAGAAGTTGGGTTTCCAATTGTTGTAAATATTTTTTGTCCCGATTCACGGATATAGTTACACATAGGGTCGTTTTCCCATAAAATTGTTGCATGGTCTAAGTTTTCATCAATCCAGATTTTTAAATTTCTCATCTCCTGAAAATCAATTACCATCTCCTTTTCATCAAGTTCAATTGCCTCAATATGAAGCCTGATAATCCAGGAATGACCGTGATTGTTGGTGCATTTACCGGTGTAATTCTTCAACAACCGATGGGCTGCTTCAAAAGTGAAATCTTTGGTTACAGAATATTTCATGAGAATATATTTGGTTTAAACAATTAATAATCTTATAGTTGATTCTCATGGAACATCCATTTTATATTCATTTCCTTGTTGCGAACGATAGTGCATGGATGTTTCATTGGTTTTTAGGTATTTGGATTTGACAATTTGGAACTGAAATATTGTACATTTTCATTCGTAATTTCTTCATTGGCACATCAGCATATCAGCATATTAGCACATTAGCATATTTGTCATTTCCTTCTCCTTTCTCCCCATATTATTATATGCAAACGAGGCGAAAAGTTGAACCCTTTCTGAATTATCAAATCCACAAGTTCGGGTTGCAATTGCGACTGAAGCGTTTTGCCTTCAATTCCAATATAAACCTTAAAACGGTTAATTTTATATTTTGTTATTACATTTTCAATTTCAACAATATCAGAAGAAGATTTAATAATGAATTTAAAAATATTAATTTTATGTTTCGCCCAAAAATCTATTGAATTTTCATTGAATTCCTGATGGGAATTTAAAAGCTTAGGCGATACGACCCAGTTGAACTGTTCTAAAATATTAAACTCCATTGCGTCTCTTTTTACAATTGTTCCATCTTTTAGCTTAAAATCAAGCTTTTCAGATGGAATTATTGTCCCGTTAGTTTCAACATGGAAATGTTTTCCTTCAACTGCAAGCTTATCGAGCCGATAGAAAGTTGGCTCACCACCTGTAAAAACAATATGGTAACACATGCAATTGTTGATAATTTCTTTAAGTTCTTCTGCCGTATATTTGCTAAAATGACCTGATTTCTCTGTCCACGTGTATTTCGTGTCGCACCAAATACAAGAAAAATTGCAAAAATGAAACCGGATAAACAAACAATAAACACCAGCATAATTTCCTTCGCCCTGAATTGATTCGAATATTTCGGAAACATAATATGCAGTATCATCAATTACCATAAACTTCTTTTGTCTTTTCGAGTTTCAATTCGACTTTTTGGCCATTCAGTTTCACTATCTTTCCAGGTGCACCGACAACCGTGCAATTCGAAGGAATATCGTGCATAATTACAACGGTTTCTGCACCAACCTTAACATTATCACCTATTTTAATAGGGCCAAGCAATGTTGCACCTGTCCCTATCAAAACATTATCCCCGATAGTTGGATGACGTTTTCCAAGATGTTTGCCTGTTCCTCCTAATGTTACGTTATGGAAAAGCACACAATTGTTTCCAAGAATTACAGTTTTGCCAATTACAATAGCGCTGCCATGATCCATGCATAAACCTATACCAATCCTTGCTCCCGGGTGTATTTCATTTCCTGTCGAAAACGGCTGATTTGCGAAAATAACCTGGCAAAAAACCTAAGTTTTATTTTGTATAATGGATGTGAAATATACCGGTGCATCACAATAGCATCTAGACCTGGATAAAGGACAAATTGAATACCTTTAGCGGCAGGGTCGTTTTTATAAATGGCTTTTATATCGTCGAACATAATAAATTAGAATCTAAATTCAATTATTAAAAACATCTTCAACTGATTAATATTTTTATACCCAATAATTAACTTTTATCCGGCATTTCATTTTAGCATATAACTTAGAGACTGTTTTGGATTTTTTTAAAAATTCAACACAGAGAAATAAACATACTTTTAATTTACCTTAACCATACAATTAAAACATGAGCTTTGATTGAGCAATTGAAAACAAAGTGGGAACAAAAGCCACAAAGTTTCGAAAAATCGCTTGCGA
>CAVSGB010000166.1:0-4844 GCA_963726845.1 uncultured Bacteroidota bacterium
GCCATAGATTGCTTTGTTTGACCATTTTTTATACCAGTTCCCCGTGTTATTATTGGGTAAAGTTGTAGCATTAAGTGAAATAAGGTTTCCATTGTTTTCACAAATTGACGAATCTGCCGGATAGTTAACATAAGAAAATACTGAATCGATAACCAGTGTTTTCTTTACCTGGAAAAGCGCCTGGTTAATTTTATATTCATAATATAACGTGTCTGTTTTTATGTTGTTTTTAAATTGACTTCCATAAAAACTAACTATAGCAGAATCTTTGTCAGAACTGTTTTTAATGGCATCGCTGCCTACAATTCTAAATCCGATAATATTCCTTTTGTATAATGTATCGGGATTGATTATCACAAATTTTGATTTTAAACCATTTGCATAACAATAATGTATTGAATCAAGTCCATAAATATCTTTGATAGTTTCTTTGGCTTGCAATACTGTAAAGTTTGCAGTAGCTGAGTTTATACATTGTGTTGAATTATCTGTATAACTATAAGTTATTAGGTAAGCCTTTGTCGAAATTCCTGCTACTCCGGGATTGAAATAAAATGTTGTATTATTGTTTGCCGATGTTACACCTGTGCCGGAAAATGTACCTGTGATATTTTTATTTTTGCCTTGTCCTACCAGAGCGATACTATTGCCAACAAAATTAAATATGGTGTCGTTCATTATCGAATCTTTTGGGAGGGCGAGGACTTTAACTGTATCATTAATTATTTTGCTAACGCATAAAGAAGGAGATGTATACTGGTACCTGATAATTTTAATACCAGCGGTATCAGTTGGCACTTCAGCTTTCAGATCGGAATTGTGGAGAACTCTGCCAAACCATTTACCAGAACCTCCCAAAGGGGAATTACTTAGAACATTCAAAACAACGTTGTTATCGTTCAAACAGGCATAATTTTTCCCGTTGGCATATACATTTGAAATATTCCCGGCCGAAACAGAATCTATTGTAAATGCCTGATCTTTCTCGAACCATGAATGTCCATTGTGGTAAAAGAATCTGGCCGTTCGTGTGCCTGGATGAAGTGGATAACTGCATGGAAAAGTTACACTGGTTTTACCAGTATTGTATAGCGTAGTATCAATTTTAAAATATATACTATCAAATGATGGTGTTGAAAATTTTATATCACCTGTTGTTCCATAACAATATATGAAATCCGAAATCGAACTTGAGAAACTACCTGTCGGTAATTGGATGGTGAAGGTTTTATTTGCACTGTTTTTACAACCAAAGTTATCTGAATACGTGTATGTGACAATTGAACTATTGGCGCCAACCCCGCTTGGATTAAATGACTTGTTGTTAATTACGCCGTTTCCACTGAAAGTACCACTGGGCGAATAGTTACCTTTTAATGTCTTGGCCGGAATCGGATTGGTTGAATACTGAATCTGTCAGTATTGATACCATTGGCAACGGACGTACCAATACACTGTCCGTAACCGGGCTTGAAATACACAATGAAGGTGATTTATAAACATACTTTATCCCCAGCTTGCCACTGGCCGAGGTTTTTACCTCAGCTTTCAAATCATTGTCCCTGATCACCGAATCGCCCGTCCATGTACCGGTACCACCCAGTGGGTAATTTTTTATTACATTCAATATAATATTGTTATCATTTTTACAGGCATACGTATTTCCTGCTACCGGATAAACATTCGATATATTCCCGGCCGAAACAGAATCTATTGTAAATATCTGGTCCGTTTTCAAACCATGAATGTCCGTTGCGGTAAAAGAATTTTGCCGTACGGGAACCTGCACGAAGTGGTAAATTGCAAGGGAAAGTAACACTGGCATGGCCTTTATTATATACAGTATTGTCTATTTTGAAATATATGCTATCGTATGGCGAAGTTGTTGAAAACTCTAAATCAGCAATAGTTCCATAACAATAAATTAATTCCGTATCTGAGCTTGCAAAGTTCCCGATTGGCGTTAGAATACTCAAAGTTTTGCTGGTGCTGTTACTGCATCCAAAAGTATCGGTATAGGTATAGGTGACCAAAGAACTGGTTGCCCCTCCAACACCTTCCGGGTTGAATGATTTGCTGTTAATTACGCCGTTTCCGCTAAATGTGCCTTTTGGGTAATAATTGCCTTTTAATACCTGTGCTGTATCCGACTGATTGAATATAGGATCAGTGAGTATCGATACCAAAGGCAATGCACGTACCAGGACGCTGTCCGTAACCGGACTTGAAATACACAATGAAGGAGATTTGTAAACGTATTTTATCCCCAGCTTGCCACTGGCCGTGGTTTTTACCTCGGCTTTTAAATCATTGTCCCTGATTACCGAATCGCCCGTCCATGTGCCGGTACCACCCAACGGGTAGTTACTTAGCACATTCAATATTATATTGTTGTCATTTTTACAGGCATACAACTTCCCTGCTACCGGATAAACATTCGAAATATTCCCGGCCGAAACAGAATCTATTGTAAACGACTGGTCTTTTTCGAACCATGAATGACCGTTGCGGTAAAAGAATTTTGCCGTGTGGGAGCCTGCTATGATTGGCGCACTGCAGGGGAATGTAACACTGCTGATACCCTTGTTGTACAACGTGTTGTCTATCTTGAAATAAACACTGTCGTGGTTCGAGGTAGTCGTGAAATTCAAATCGCCGGTAGTTCCATAACAATAAGTATAATTAGTCTTGGAACTGGCAATATTGCCAATGGGTGTCAATATTGTGAATGTCTTACTGGTGTTATTGGTACAGCCATAGGTATTGGTATAAGTATAGGTGATAGCTGAACTGGTTGCCCCTCCAACTCCTACCGGGTTGAAAGATTTGCTGTTAATTACGCCGTTCCCGCTAAAAGTACCGCTTGGGAAATAATTTCCTTTTAATGTCTGTGCCGAATCGGATTGGTTGAACACCGAATCTGTCAGAATGGATACCACTGGCAATGCCCTTACCAGGACACTGTCCGTAACCGGGCTTGAAATACACAACGAAGGGGATTTATAAACATACTTAATTCCCAGCTTGCCACTGGCCGTGGTTTTTACCTCAGCTTTTAAATCATTGTCCCTGATTACCGAATCGCCCGTCCATGTGCCGGTACCGCCCAACGGGTAGTTACTTAGCACATTCAATATTATATTGTTGTCATTTTTACAGGCATACGTATTTCCTGCTACCGGATAAACATTCGATATATTCCCGGCCGAAACAGAATCTATGGTAAACGACTGGTCTTTTTCGAACCACGAATGGCCATTGCGGTAAAAGAATTTTGCCGTGTGGGAGCCTGCTATAATTGGCGTACTGCAGGGGAATGTAACACTGCTGATACCCTTGTTGTACAACGCGTTGTCTATTTTGAAATAAACGCTGTCGTGGTTCGAGGTAGTCGTGAAATTCAAATCGCCGTTTGTGCCATAGCAATAGATAAAATTAGTCTTTGAACTGGCAATATTGCCAATGGGTGTTAATATTGTGAATGTCTTGCTCACACTGTTGGCACAGCCATAGTTGTTGGTATATGTATAAGTAACCGTAGTACTGCCTGCGCCAACACCAGCAGGGTTCAATGACTTGTTATTCACCACGCCGTTGCCGCTGAATGTCCCGTTCGGATAATAATTACCTTTTAAGGTTTGTATCGAATCGGATTGGTTGAATACTGAATCTGTAAGTATTGTTACAACTGGTTTTGGGTTTATATTAAAAGTTTGGGTAACTATATTGCTTGGACAGGCTTTTGACGATGAGGAAAAATATTGGAATGAAATCGAATAATTCCTGGCAACAGCCAACGTATCCGGATTAAAAGTAAAATTAACATTGGTAGTATTGATATGGTTATTATAATCAATCCATTTTGTTGTTCCTCCATTGCCCAGGTTAGAAGGAACCAAATTTACTGTTGTAGAAGATTGATAACAATAGGCAGTATCCAGGTTGTTAAAATTAACCGGTGCCACAGAATCAACAGTAACCTGTTGCTGAATAGCGAAAGAAACACTATTGGTATTGATATATTGGAAAGTTATTGTAACTATACCTGAGCCAAGCAACTTGGGATTGATGGTTGCTGTATTGTTGTGGTTATCGGTAAGGCCTACAGCCCTGGCAACGCCTGATTTTGTATAGGTAAATGTGCCAATATGACTGCCAATATCGCTTGCCGTAACGCTAAAATTCACTGATGGGTTGGTATAACAGTACAAGGCATCTAAATTGTTAAATGTAGCCGATGCATCTGAAATTGTCACTGCCAGTTTTGTAGAGTCAGTACAATTATGCACATCAGTATAAGTATATTTAATAGTGCTTGTACCCACACCTACAATGTTGGGATAGAACAGAGAATCAGAGGCCACTACTCCCGGGCCAGAAAAAATACCACCTTTAGGGTTCCCATGAAGTGCAATTGCCGATTGTGTTTTATTAAAAAATGAGTTTACATTGGTAATAGATGGCGTTGGTAAAGGATAAAGAATGACCGTCACCGTTTGTGTCGGCCAGACACAGCTTCCGGTTGTTGATTTGGGTGTGACAGAATAAATCACATTTTGCGCTGAGGTTGAAGTATTTATCAGAGTATTGCTCAATGTATTTGAACTTTGTATGGTAATACTCTCACCGGTTGTATTGATATTGTTTGCAGCAATCCAACTATAAGAAGAAGCCACATCGCTGGTTAGTGGGATACTTACCGTTGCCCCACTACAGATAGCAGCTGTATTGGGGTTTGTCATGTTGGGTTTTGGATTTACTGTAACTGTGACAGTAAAGCTACTACCGGTACAACTTATGCCTACCGGTGTTACGGTATAGGCTGCTGTTACCACCGAACTTAT
>CAVSGB010000167.1:0-16633 GCA_963726845.1 uncultured Bacteroidota bacterium
ATATTGTTTATAGCCGGCTTCGGGTTCACCGTAACTGTAACCGTTTGGTTAGAACCAACGCAACTTCCTGTTGTTGAAGTAGGTGTTACTGAATAACTTACATTTTGCACTGATGCCACAGTATTGGTCAATGTATTGCTTAGTAAATTTAAACTCTGCGCTGTTAAGCTCTCTCCGGTTATATTCGAATTGACTGCCGCAATCCAGCTATAGGTAGATGCAACATCGCTGGTCAAAGGAATACTTACCATTGCACCGCTACAGATGGTAGCTGTATTGGCGCTTGTCATGTTAGGCTTCGGGTTCACCGTAACTGTAACCGTCTGGTTAGGCCCAACGCAACTTCCCGTTGTCGAAGTAGGGGTAATTGTATAGGTTACATTTTGTATCGAGGCCGTATTATTGGTCAATGTATTGCTTAATGGATTTGAACTCTGCGCTGTTGAACTCTCCCCGGTTATATTTGTATTATCTGTCGCAATCCAGCTATATGAAGATGCTACATCGCTTGTAAAGGGAATACTTACCGTTGCACCGCTACAGATTGTAGCTGTACTGGCGCTTGTCATGTTCGGCTTTGGATAAACTGTAACGGCTACATCTGACGAGGTATCAGAATTACATACTCCATTTTGAACAATTGCCTTATATTTTGTCGTTGTCGTCAAATTATTTGCAGAATAAGTGTTGGTGGTATTACTTATGTTTACAATGCTTGCCCAATTGTCGGTCGATGACAACCATCGGACAATACTGCCATTATAACCTGCAAGTGTTAAAGTAGCGCTTCCCGAACCTGCACAATAAGGAGTACCCCCACTTAATGTGCCACCGACCGACAAAGCATTAACATTTGCATTCACAGCATTCCGGGGAGAAGAAATAAACCCATGATCGTTGGCTTCGACATAATAGGTTGCAGTTGATGTTATCCCAACAGCAGTATAATAAGTGCCGGATGTGAATGAAGAGCCTCCGGAACTTACTGTATACCAATAAATAGTTCCTGCGCTAGCGGCTGCATGAACGGTAGCATCACCTGTGGCGCATACTGTTGCAGGAGTAACACTGGTGATGGTAGGCGTTGGATAATATTCATTTGAAATTACATTTGATGCAGTATTATTATTGCCGGCTTGATCCTGTGCAACACCAGAAGCAATATTTAAAGTAAATGGGCTTCTGTAATTTGGTGTAAAGACAATATTATATATAGTACTACTTACAGCAGAAAAAGTTCCTGTTCCTCCGGTAACAGTTATACCGCTTGCATTGAAATTATAAACTGGTTCGCTGAAAGTAATAACAAAAGTAATTGGAGATTGATTGGTAGGATGCGCAACCGGATCGGAGATTGTGACTGTTGGTGGAGTATTATCAATAGTATAAGATGTCCTTCCGGTAGCTGCAGTGTTGGCATTCCCCGCCACGTCGGTTGAATTAATACTAACGTTAACTGATCCGTCGTTCCCAGTTGGAACAGTCCAAATATATGTCCAATGTAAATTATCGGTTCTAGTCATCGCAACATTAGTAACTAAACCTCCAATACTAATTTTAGGAGGTGTCGTTTCGTTAATTCCATTGGCTTCCGTGAATGTGGCAGTGATATGTACAATATCTGTATTGCGCACAACTGCATCTGTTTGATCATCGCTTAAAACTACCGTCGGGGCAGTGTTATCAATTATATATGATGTTTTCCCGGTAGCTGCAGCATTAATATTCCCAGCCACATCGGTTGCATTGATACTTACAATATACGAACCATCGTGTCCAGTAGGAACAGTCCAAGTATAAGTCCATATCAAATTACTTACACTTGTCATAGCGCCAGCTGTTACAATTCCACCACCAATGTTAATGGTTGGTGGCGTTGTTGTATTTATGCCGTTGGCCTCGGTAAATGTAGCAGTGATTATCACAACATCTGTATTGCGTACAATTGCATCAGGATGATTATCACTTAAAACAACTGTCGGTGCTGTGTTATCAATTGTATAAGATGTTTTCCCGGTAGCTGCAGTGTTGGTATTCCCTGCCACATCGGTTGCATTAATACTAACATTAACTGATCCGTCATTTCCGGTTGGAACAGTCCAAATATATGTCCAATGTAAATTATCGGTTTTAGTCATAGCAACATTAGTAACCAGACTACCAATACTAATTTTGGGAGGAGTGGTTTCATTGATCCCGTTGGCTTCGGTAAATGTAGCAGTGATTGTCACAACATCTGTATAGCGTACAACTGCATCCGGATGATTATCGCTTAAAACTACTGTTGGGGGTATTGCATCCACTAAAACCCCTGTTGTGTTCCCAATACTATTTAATGTCAGGTTTGCATTATTTGTCGCAACGTCTTTAATGGTACTACCATTTAAGACTATTGAAGAACTTACTGAAATGCCATCGTAATCGTAGTCTCCAGGGACAACTGTATATCGGAAAACCAGTGCAGTAGTGCCTGTGCCACTTAAATAGTTTGCTTGTACTGTACCTGAGGCCAAAGTAATTGGAATTGACGGAGTTCCTCCTGTAGTATTTACATTAACAATTTCACTCCAGTTTACTGTAAAATCCAGGTTATTTCCTGCAACATGATAGCCATTTGCAGGAACGCCGACTGAAGAAACCGTTGGTGGCACGGCATCAACTAAAACATTTGTAGTGTTTCCTACACTGTTCAGTGTCAGGGTTGCATTGTTCGTGGCAACATCCTGAATAGTTCCTGAATTCAAATTAATTGGTGAACCGACAGTTATACCATTAAGGTCAAGGTTGCCTGAAACTACCGTATATCGGAAGATAGTAGCTGTCGTGCCTGAACCACTTAAATAAGTTGCCTGAACAATTCCGGGTGTAGTTAATGTAATCGGAATATAAGGGGAACCGGTTATGTTCACAATTTCACTCCAGTTTATCGTCAAATCAAGATTTTGGCCTGCAACGTAATAACCATTTGCCGGAACAGAAACTGATGAAACTGTCGGGACTACTCCATCTACGTAAACAGCTGAAAAACTGGTGAATGAAAAAGTCTTATCAGCATTATTATTTGTACCATACTTTAATGTTCCACTATTCAAATTGATTGGTGAAACCAAAACTATACCATCGGCATCTAAGTCAGCAGAAGTAATTGTATAGCGGAAAACCAATGCGCTGGTATTTCCACCGCTATTGTAAGATGCATGAACTGTACCGGAATTTAATGTGACTGAAATGTAAGGTGTACCAGTTACAGCAATAGGATGGTCATAATTAACTGTAATATCTAAGTTTTGTCCCAGTTTATACCAGCCTGCCGGAATGGTTATTGATGTTATAGAAGGTATGGTACCATCTACTTTAATTCCTGTTGTAGATCCTACGGTATAAGTTAAAGTAGCGTTATTTGTTGCCGTGTCTTGAATGGTTCCTCCATTCAGGCTTATTGATGTGGCTAGGGTAATACCACTCGTGGCTTTATCATATTTAACAACAGTATATTGGAAAACCAATGCATTAGTACCTGTACCGCTAACATAATTTGCCTGCACAGTACCTGAAGTTAAAGTAATTTGAATGGAAGGAGTTCCTCCTGTTGTGTTAACAAAAACATTTTCGCTCCAATTTACGGTAAAAGTCATAACGTCAGTTATAGTATAAGTAGAATTGGAGGGAAGAATCACAGAAGATACTGTGGGTGCAACCACGTCTTTGATTTTTGTGTCAGTAGCTGCAGTGCCTGTATTTCCTGCCAAATCAGTCAGGGTCACGCTTAAAGTCAATGTGCCATCATTCAACGCTGTTACGTTGATCCCGCTTATCTTGTCAGTTGCTGTGGCTATTGTACCACTTCCTGTTGCGTTTGTCCCACCGCCCGAACTACTAATGGTGTAGTTATATGTTGACCCTACCTCTGCTGCTGCAAAAGTAAATGACAGGGCTGCCTTGTTGCTGTTGTTGATGAAAGTTTGATCGATGGATACCGTATAGCCCGAAGGGGCAACCACGTCTTTGGTTTTGGAATTGGTAGCTGCAGTGCCTGTATTTCCTGCCAAATCAGTCAGGGTCACGCTTAAAGTCAATGTGCCATCATTCAACGCTGTTACGTTGATCCCGCTTATCTTGTCAGTTGCTGTGGCTATTGTACCATTTCCTGTTGCGTTTGTCCCACCGCCCGAACTACTAATGGTGTAGTTATATGTTGACCCTACCTCTGCTGCTGCAAAAGTAAATGACAGGGCTGCCTTGTTGCTGTTGTTGATGTAAGTTTGATCAATGGATACCGTATAGCCCGAAGGGGCAACCACGTCTTTGGTTTTGGTGTTGGTAACTGCAGAGCCTAAATTTCCTGCCAAATCAGTCAGGGTCACGCTTAAAGTCAATGTGCCATCATTCAACGCTGTTACGTTGATCCCGCTTATCTTGTCAGTTGCTGTGGCTATTGTACCACTTCCTGTTGCGTTTGTCCCACCGCCCGAACTACTAATGGTGTAGTTATATGTTGACCCTACCTCTGCTGCTGCAAAAGTAAATGACAGGGCTGCCTCGTTGCTGTTGTTGATGTAAGTCTGATCGATGGATACTGTATAGCCCGAAGGGGCAACCACGTCTTTGGTTTTTGTGTCAGTAGCTGCAGTGCCTGTATTTTCTGCCAAATCAGTCAGGGTCACGCTTAAAGTCAATGTGCCATCATTCAACGCTGTTACGTTGATCCCGCTTATTTTGTCAGTTGCTGTGGCTATTGTACCACTTCCTGTTGCGTTTGTCCCACCTCCCGAACTACTAATGGTGTAGTTATATGTTGCCCCAACCTCTGCCCCTGCAAAAGTGAATGACAGGGCTGCCTTGTTGCTGTTGTTGATGTAAGTTTGATCGATGGATACTGTATAGCCCGAAGGGGCAATGTTATCAAATGTCATACTAAGCTGTGAGGCTGCTGTATTTTGATCAGTTCCATTATTAGCAGTAACTTTAATAGCTGCAATGTCAATTGTAACCGAACCTTGGGCAGCAGGAGTTATATCTGCAGTGAAGGTAGTACCACTACTCTCGATTAAATTGGATGCTGAACCATTTCCTACAGTAATATCACTAATTATAAATGATGAGACATCAATTGAAGAACCAAAGACTATAGTTATGGGGATAGGCGATGTATTAGTCGGATTGAATGCTGTTGAAGTAATGGTCGTGCTAAAAGTACCAGCATATATTTTAGTGTTCCCTAAAGGAGATATATTTATTAGTCCAACTATAATTAATAAAGGAAACCATTTACCTAAGGCAACTTCCCTGATAATCAATCTTATCTTCATCGTTCTCATAATCTTTAGTTTTAGTTTTGGCATTGTCCCATGCCCCCGTCCTTAAATTCAAATCCTTTATACTACTTTTATTTTAATCTTAAAAATCATTATTAAAATTACGATCATAAACTATTAAATTGCAAGAAAAAATAAACAAATACTTCATGAATAAGGAGTTTTATGTTGAAAAAATAAACTTTTACAATCCCCCGTCTTTCTTTGTCTTAACAAGCGCCATTTCGCTTACGCCCAAGGTCGAATTGGTGCCCACAATCAAAAACCCGCCATCTTTTGTTGCTATTATCTTGTTTCCTACCTGGTTCCCGGTTACCCCGTAAATTTGTGAATTAAGTTTATTGCCATTTCCATCTATTGTCATAAACAGCATATTATCTGTATTGCTGCTATTACCCTGATAGCCGGTAATTGCATATTCATTGCCGGATACAATTTGTATATCATTGCTGGCGGTTGTTGTACCATACGAATTAACCCATATAGGTGTGAAACCAGCACTAACAGAATCAAAGGAAAATTTCATTACGCGGATAATGGAACCTGAATCGTATATACAAATAAAATTACCGTCTGACAGCTGCTTAACACTTTTTCCTGAATCAGCAATTGCTGAGGCTCCAAAAGTTTTGTACATGGAGCTATAAAAATCTGCACTGTAATATCGTAAGTACATTTCCGACAATCCATTTTCATTGGTATAGCCAATACCCAAAAAGCCACCACCTTTTAGTTCGATAGCATTACTTAATTCTTCATTATACTTAGAAATATTAATATACTTGCCATTGCCAAAAAATAAATTATTGCCATTGAAATCTGACAATACAATTTGATCATTTCTGAATCCCAACGTATCGTAGCTGCCGGCAATTATAAACCCGGTATTAGTAACCTGGATGTTGTAAGCCCACATGCTTCTTTTTAGCCCGCCAATCGTTTTTGTCCATCCTGCATTACTCGATGTATCGCCATTTGCATCAGTTTTTACTAAAAATATGTTCGATACCGAATCGGTAAGCTGGGTATTGCCAACCAAAATTAAACTACCATCAGATAAAACCTGAAGGCTATTCCCCGTTTGATCATTTTTACCGCCATACGTTTTATGCCATATTTCTGTCCCATACTTGTCGAACTTCGTCAGGTACATGTCAGTGCCATTGCTGCCATTTGCCGTAGTACCTATGGCTACATAGCTTCCATCGGAAAGTTGTTTCACATCCTGTCCTGTAGTATTGGCACTTTGCCCTGAGAATTTAATAAACGAAAACTCCTGGTCCTTCGCTACCTGCTCTTTTACACAGGAAGCCAGCATCAGGATCCCGGATATTATTAATAATAGTTTTGTTTTCATTTTTTATCTTTACTAAATCTGTGTTAACCACTAATTGCCTCACCCCAACCCTCTCCAGAGGAGAGGGAGACACCCTTCTATGTTGGGAGAGGGGGTTAAGGGATGAGTTTATATTAATAAATTTATACCATTATTTTTTAATTTTCTTTTTCTCAGGTTTGTAGAACTTGTAGAAATAAGATAATGAAATAAAAAAGTCCGACATTTTAAAATCATTTTCGGAATATCCACTAACATTTTGTTGATCCAGATCAGCCTTAATATAATGATTGTTATTCTGCAAGTTGAAACCCCTGTTGTACCTGATGTCCAGCATCACGCAACTTTTTGTAAAATTAAAACCAATCCCGCCCCCTAAGATTCCCCAAAACTGTAATGGAATTCTTTTATCTGACATACTACCTGTATTTGTTGTAGGTTTGGAAGTATAAGTATCTGTATTTAACAAGGTAGCAGCATCCGTTAATAAATAGGTTGTATTAAAACCAGCCCTTATATACGGTGAAAACTTTCCCCATTTTACCGGAGTATAAATTGTTGTTAAGGGAATTTCAATCCTGCTTTGGGTTTCAGTAAATGTCAACGTTTTTCCGGCGGATAAGCCCGTATTTGAATATTGATAGGAAGATTGGAGATAAATGCCTTCAATACTCAGGTCGAATTTGGGTGTAAGATACCGGCGATAAGCCAGCCCAGCCTGGAAAGAAAACCCGGTAGATGAATAAGTGCCTTTTGAATTGTCAGTTAGGTATAAGTTAATAACCCTGATGGTACTGAAATTTGTACCCGCTATCGCCCCGACTGAAGCAACTGGTATTGTATTGTAAGTATTAAAAAGTTGAATGAATTCAGCAGGATCGGCTGGCAAAATTTCATATTCGGGATACTTATTTAAGAAATTGAGCATTGCATTTTCAGCTTCCTTCATGTTGTTGTCAAAAAGGTACGAAAGGATGATAAGTTTGTAAGCCTGCAATTTGTCTTCCTCAGAAAATCCCTGGTCAATACAGGGTTGCAGCATCTTGGGTATTTGCTCTATGGTCCCGGCATCAAAAAGTTTTTGTGCTTTGGTCAATGTAAACGAACAATCTTCTTCCTGTGCTTTAATTTCAGTTGAAAAAGCCAATAAGAGAAAGGGCAGGATAAGCAACAGTTTTTTGGGGTAAATGTAGGCCATAATTTATCTGTATATTATATTTTCAAATTTTGGCAAAATTTTACTTTGTTTTTTCGTATTTAATATCAGCGCCAATATAAGTGTTCCATTCATCCTGTGTAAAATTCCGGCCAATCTTTTTTAACACGAGTGCAGCCATCTCGTATGTGTTCGTTGGCCATAGTATTAATCTGTCTTCCTTGCTGCTGCCGCTTATAAGCCTGTTGCCAGAGGGATGGTAAGCAACTGACAATACCCATGATTCATGCTCTTTTAGTTTTACAGGCTGTGCGTTAAGGTTTGAAGCATCCCAAAGCTCTACGGAAGAATCATAACTGGAAGTGGCAATTTCTTTATCGTTGGGGCTGAATTTAATATCGGTTATCCGGGCTGAATGTCCGCGAACATTATTGATCAATTTTCTTTCTTTATAATTCCAGGTTTTCAGATAACCAAGAATACCTCCTGAAGCAAGAATTTCCCCATTATGGCTGAATGTCAAAGCATAAATCTGGTTTTTATTGTCTTCAGACAACACGTCTTTTTTAAACCCGTTGGAACAGTCACCACAATATTAAACTTCCGTTTTTTGTCCCGGTAGCCAAAGTTTTTCCATCGGGCGAAACAGCAAGGGAAATTATTTTAGACCCTGCATTTCCTGTAATAATCCCTGCCCCGTTGCTTAAATTAAATTCCAAAAGGCTGCTGTCAGAAAATGCAATGACTGATTTGTCATCAGGCGTGATATAAACCGATTCAATATTTTTACCCAAATTAGGGAAGTAACGAGCTTCAGCCCCGGGCGTTTTCAAATCGAGAATTCCTAAGCCAGCGCCAAGTGTGCCAATTACAAGCCAGTTTCCATCCTTGCTGATATCGATGCATTTATTTACCATTTTGTTGTTAACTAAAACTACCGGAGTTTTGGTAGTATCGGTTAAATCCCAACGGATGACTTTTCCATCGCTTCCAGCGCTATAAAAATTGACTGAAAACCCTCCAAAAGTCAGGGAATTTATAGCATCGCTATGGCCCTTAAACATATTGAAAGGCCGTCCATTTTGGGCAACCATGGCCCAATACAGCCCGGCATGTATATCGGGGTTGTGCGAAATACCCTGGTATTTCTCATTAAAAACAAAAGCCTGGTATGCCAGTAACGATCTTAAATCTTTGTCTTCGTCAATCTGCTGCGACTTTACAGCCATAGACTGTGCTATTGACAACATCCTTCGGTTAAATGCTTCCTGTTGGGCTTTTTCAGCAACCGATTTTTGTTCCAACGCTTCTTTTTCATTCTTCTCGGCCAATTTTTTTTGTTCCGTAGCTTCTTTTGATTCTTTATCAGCAATGTTCTTTTGTTTTAATGCTTCTTCAGCATTTCGCTGCGCAATAAGGCTTTGTTCGTTTGCAAGTTCTTTTTGCCTTATTGCTTCATTTGATTTCGATATTGCAATTTTCTTCTGTTCGACGGCTGCTTTTGCATTCTTTTCTGCAAAGAACTTCTGAATGGAAGCTATGATACTTTGCTGGGTGGCCCTTTTATTTTGTTTGAACGCTTCTGCGCTCTGCATCTGGGCGTAAATCATAATCCCCAAAGAAATAATTGCAGCAGTCCCAAGCACAGCAGCAATGATACGGCTTCGTTGCAAAGCCCTTTTCTGAAGTTTTATTTTGTTGAGTTCTTCAGCTTCATTTTCTTTGGCGCTTGTATGAAGAAAAACCATTGCACGTTCGAAAGCCGGGTTATGTCGTTGTGCCCATGCCAATGTAGGTTGTTGTTTTATCTCCCAATTAATGGCAATCTGCAAATCAGGAGAGGCGCCAAAGTCCGGTTTTTCCTTCCTGATATAAGGCAGAGGCTTCTGAAAGACGATGGTACATTTGTACGGCAGTCGATTCTTCATCAACCCATACTTTAAGACGGTTCCAGATTCTCATAAGACTTTCGTGCGATAAGTCAACCACAGAATCTTTGGATAGGGGTATCTCATGCGAAGGTGTCAGAAAGGACCTGTCCTGAAACCCTGAATTTTTCAATAACCGTGATCACATCTTCGACCTTGGCCATTGCAATCTCAGCAATGTCCCCCAACCTGGTTGGCCGTCGAACACCCCTGTTATCGCTTCCTTTTTCTGTAATAGTTTTAAAAAGGACTTCACATATACGCTTCCCCTCTTCGTTCAATTCATCAAAAGCTTCATTGGCATGTTCCGAAAGGGCTTTTTCCATTTTGCCAATGGCCTCATAATCGTTAATACCAACAGGTTTGTCCTTGCTGCTGTTTTTAAGCCAATAATCCCAGGTACGCATCATTGCATGCTGAAGGATCGGGAGCTGATCGGGATTATCGCCCATATCATTTAGCAATTCCTGAACTAAAGAAGGTTCAATTGCGGCATTTCCGACGGCAACAGGCCCCAGTATGGCATCGCGAAAATCATTGCGTGTCATTTGCGGGATAAGATAATTGCTCTTGTTGATCAGGGTTGTCAATTCCTGGAATTGGGCACATTCGCCAATAAAATCGGAACGCATCGTAAGAACAACGTAAACCGGCATCTCAGTTTGGTTTACGGCCTCAACGAGTAGTTTCACAAAAGCTACTGACTCGTTAAATGTTTCCTGGCCTTTATGGCTTATCCTGTAACGAAATAATTCCTCAAACTGGTCAACCAGCAGCAAAATATTTTCTCCGCCTGAATTAGGCAAATGGCACAAAGATTCGATGAGCCCTAAAGAGCTGCGATGCAATAATGCACTATAAAATGATTTTTTAAGCTGTCTGTCTTCAACAGATTCTTCGCTTGCAGAATTTTTAACAATAGCTTCTGCTAAATTATCTATTGGACTGCTACCAGGCCTGCTGACGATAATTCTCCATTTGGAACCAGCCGATGCAATAAAGCCTCCATAAAGTATAGGCACCAGGCCACAATATATCAGCGAGGATTTACCTGTTCCTGACGGCCCTATTACTGCGACAAAGCGATTTTTAGATAACCTGATAAGGACGTCTTCGCTCTGACCTTCACGGCCAAAAAACAAATGACTCTCTTCGATCCCAAATGGACGCAGTCCAGGGAAAGGATTAACAATTACCTTTACAGCAGCAATATTATCTTGTTTTGATTTAGTTGCAACTTCGTCCATTACTATTGGTTTATTTTCTGAATGAAAGGTGCTAAAGCCGATGCCAGATCGCGGGTTGCATCCAACACCAAGCTATCACTACCTTCAAAAAGGTTTGTATATCGGTTTATTTGTTTTGTATACACGGCTTTTGCCTTAAAAGGGCTAATCCGCCCATATCCCGGCGCTTTGACCAAATCTTTTAATTTACTGATTATCCATTGTTTCTGATTATCGTAATCGCAAATAATTACCGATCCTGCTTTTGAAAGATAATCATAATGCGTTGAAACAATATTGTCTGTTAATTTTATATAGTCGATTGCATAAATTTTTTGTCCTTTGCTTTCAAGATATTGAGAGAGCTTATCAATTTTTGATGTATCCTTATTCTCGAAGATAAGATAAACACTGTTCTCGTCAACATTTATTGAATGAATAGCTGCAGCAGAAGAGAAATTGAATAGTTTTTCCCTTAAATTAGCTTTTAATTCTTCAACAGGGGTTTGCATTATTTCTGAAAAAATATTTTTCTCTTCGATGCGAAGAGAACCAATAAACCATCGCTGACGTTCATCAGAAGGCCTTAATCCCGGCTGTAGCCATACAAGGCGCTGAAACTCGCTTTCGCCTTTTTTCTCTGCAGATTCTTTCCAGCGTTTTGCCGCCATTCGGTATTGAAGTTCAGGCAGCGAATCCTCTCCCCCTTCTATTAATTCCCCATAATTATTACCAACTATATGTACTGACATAAAGCATTTATCAAGGTATTCTGAAATCTGAGCGGAAATATCTTTTAAACTCCCTGACAGTAAATGATCCGGAAAAATTACAAACCCACGCTGAAATAATTCACTTCTTATCGAGTCCCTGTTTTCGTATTGGTCTGGTGTTGTTGCTGCCAGATAAATTCCTGATGATTGTTTTTCTTTGGACCCCGCTTTTGATAAGCCTAAATTTATATCGTAAGCCAAATCAATGACCTTTGACCAATAAAGGCTCGATTCATCATGGCTCCCATGTGCATTGTACGAGCGGGGCAAACCTGTAACATTGTCAACATCGTAAAATATATAAGTTGTAAAAAGCTTCAGAGGCATAGGGATATTGACAGGCGAAACCGAAGAAGGAAGAATTACAAAACTTAATTTTGACTTAGCTGATAAATCATTAATACCCTTCAATGTTTCGCCCTGATTAAGTAAAGATAAATTATCGGGTGTTACAATATAAAGCAATACGTCAGCTTTTTTAATTGAAGAAGCTTTTGTGCCTAAATTGGAAACGTCAATGGCAGGAGGTTCTTCAATAAGTTGTTTTAGTGAAATTTTCAGGTTATCTGCCAGCGAAGTAACCCATTCTGAATAAGTATTGCTTTCTTTATCAGAAAAAGTTAATATTAAAATATCATTTTCGGAAGCCATTCAGTATATTATTGGTTAGGATTAATTGTTAGTTGTTGGTTATTTGTTGTTAGCTATTAGCTGTTAGCTGTTGGTTCTTTATTCCATAATCAATATTCCATAATCAATAATCAATAATCATTAATCAATAATCAATATTCATTAATCAATAATCATTGCCCTAAAATCAGCATCTGATCCCAATTACCAGGATATCATCAATCTGTTCATGCTCGCCGCGCCAAGCCTCAAAAGCATAGTCGAGCAAGTCGCGTTGTTTGTTAATAGGCTCCATATATATTTCAGCCAGTAATTCTTTAAAGTGCCGTTTCAAAAACTTTTTATTATTTGGGCCTCCAAACTGGTCAGCATAACCGTCGGAGAAAATGTACAGCATATCGCCTTTTAATAAATCAATTTCGTGTTCCTGGAAAACGGTAAGTTCTTCGCCAACAAAAGCACCAATTGGAGCTTTTGTTGCATCAAATGTTAAAGCTTCTCCATTTCTGACAAGCACTAATGGATTATTTGCACCGGCATAGTCCATTTTCATATTTTTAAAATCGATACAGCACAAAGCAATATCCATGCCATCGCGAAGTGTAACGTGGCCACGTTGTTGACGCAGGGTATCAGTCACAGCCTGGTTTAATTCGTTCAAAACTTTTCCCGCTTTACGGGCGCCTTTAACATTTACTGAATAATTGAGGTTATTGTGACCAACGATAGACATAAATGCCCCCGGAACACCATGCCCTGTGCAATCTACTGCTGCAACCATTATTTTATCGTCTTTCTCAGAAATCCAATAAAAATCTCCACTTACAATATCCTTAGGTTTGTAGAGTATAAAACAATCAGGTAAACATTTTTGTACAAAATCATCTGGTGGCAGAATAGCAGTTTGGATACGTTTTGCGTAAACGATACTGTCTGTAAGTTGCTTTTTCTGAGCGCTAATTTCATCGTAAGCCTGTTCCAAAGTACCATTTATTTCAGCAAGCATGTTTCGCTGTTGTTCTATTGCGTCACGCTGGGCTTCTATTTCCTCTTTTTGCTGCATTATTTCAGCAGTCCTGTCGCGCACTTTTTGCTCTAATTCATTATAATAGCTTTGAAGCTCGGCAATCATACGGTTGAACTGTTCAGAAAGTGTAGCTATTTCATTATTGCCAACAACATCAGCCCTTTCGTTTAAATGACCGTGTGTGATCCGGTTGATATTTTCTACAAGATTTTTTATAGGATTGGTTATAACTTTTGTCTTGCGATAAATAAGAAAGACTACAAGAATAATTGTAAAACCGAATATTGCCAATATTTTAAACAATTCGAACCGAAGCATCCTTATTTCATCTGTACGGTCCGAAACAATCCTTATGCATGAACCTTTATACAAGTCGCTGTTCTTGCGGTCCATATAAATATAATTGTATTCGATTTTTCGTCCGTTTTCATCTTCTAATAACGAAGTATCAGATTTTTCACGAAATATCCGGTCGAGGATCGGCTTATGCGATTCAGATAATACAGCCTTGTCATTCAGCGAAAATGGCTTGTCGGTTAAAATGAACAAATCAAACGACTTCAAGTCCCTTTCCTTTTGTGTCATATTATTCATTGTTTGCTGAATATAGTTAAGGATTTTATCAGCATCCTCAGAATAAAAACCAATTTCTATAATGTACTTTTGATCAATCGTAGGCTGGTATGTATATTTTTTTGAACGTTTTGTTGTGGCTTCAATTGCAAAACGCTCGTTCACAAATTTTTTACCTTCGAAAACACTTTGAAGATATTTCTTATGGTTTTCGCCGAAACTAAATAGGTTTAACCCTTTGTCTTTTGCAAAGGTCGTATTAACAATAATCCCGTTTCGGTCTATAATATATATATCTTCCATTTTGGCGTTCATTCCCAGTTCGTCACGAATTGCATTGAGGTCTATATTTTTTATATTTTTTGTATCGTTAAAATACATGGTTACAAGCAAATTGCTGTAACCGTTCATTCTTTGTCCTAAATCGTTCTCCAGGATTTCGAAAGTCATATCCTGAAATTCAAGAATATTTTTGATTTCATCTGAAATTATCCTGATCTTATTCTCGTTGGAATTCATCATAATTGATTTGGTGTGCTGATAATTAATAATACCAAGTATGATGAGGGCTGCCAGGGCAGGAATAATCACATTGTAAATAAGCTGTTTAAAAATTGTTGTCGTTTTTTTCATGAAATCTTCTAAACTTATTGCGGTTCAATAGGTGAATATAATACCAAACTTTCCGCATATTCAGGATAATCGAAAACCACGGTATCAAACAAATCCTGGTTAATTGAATATACAAATACATTCCCTGAAGCCGTAAAAACTGGTAAGCTATTTGGGTAATGCTGCGAAAAAACGCCTCCAAAAATACTTCCGGGCTTTAATCGCGCAATAATACCATTTTCATTACCGACTTCAACCTGGCCTGAAACCAACATATATACTATAATTGCAAAATCTGTATCTATACTTTCAATATCGTCGCCTTCATTAAATACAGAGTCTTTTAATAGTTTGGACAACCGTATTAGTTTATCTCCTGCCAAAGCTTTGAAATAATCTACACTTTTCAAAAACAGAATTTTGTTTATCAAAAGTTTACTTTCACTATTTTTAAAGTTTTCCAAACTGACCCTTAATCTTGATTTTGTCTTTTCATCCAGCCTTTTAAAACATTTTTCCAGTTTCTCATTATCATTTTTAAAAATTAAACATACTGTCAATTCGCTTAACAATTCATCCGGATTAAAAAGCTGGGCCACCAAGTCATCTGTCACTTCAAAATTTTCAATAGAGAAAAGGCATTTTAAAGCACATGCTTTGGTCCATTTTCCAATCTGGTTGAAATCGCGGTTAATTATATCAATCAGCAGTTCATTCAGAGGGGTTATATCAACAGGATAGTAAATTTGAAGCAGTTTAATTTTTTCATTGTCAGAAGAATCATCGATTAAGGGAAATAGTATTGGCTTAAAATCTTCTGCTATTAATAATTCAAGCAATTCTATTGCATAACCGATACTCTCACTGCTTTCGCTTTCAATATTTTGTTTGATATGTGAAATGCTTTTTGCATCATAAGCAAGCGATAATAATGTAAATATATGTTCAAAACCATGAAATATTTCTTCATTCAATGCATCTTTTAGCAGCTTATCGGCATTTGCTTCCTGAAGGCTTGCCCGCGCAGCAATGTTCCAGGCTTCTATACCCATTGCCTGCATTAACGACTGGTGAACAAGATAGAAATTATTTTCATCGACTTTATAGTTGAGCGCCAAAAGCATTTTTGCAGAAAGCCGGGCAACTTCTATATCATGATAATTTACTTTGGTTATGAGGCTATGACTTGCAGAATTACCGCCAATTTCGCCAATTATCCTGATTATCCTGAGCAATAAAACAGTTTCGTTTCCTGATTTATTAAAAATATGTTCCAAACAATCTATAGCCTCTTCTCCCGTTTCAACAAGTGCATCAAAAGCAAACCGGTTAAATATATCGACAGTAAGAAATTCAGCCAATAAAGGGGCAAGTTCATTATTTTTTAATTTGGACGAAGCTTTAATGGCTGCTATTTTTACTTTATCGTTAAAATCGCGCAACAAGAACTTTATTTGTTGAACAAATTCTTTATTTTTCGATTCTCCAATAAGACGTGCCGCTTTTTCCCTTTCATTAGGGTCTTTGCTTCGTGTTAATGTTAGTATCCGCTCACTTAAAAATCCTTCGGCCAGTTCATCCGTAAGTTTTTTAGAAAGTTGTTTCGAAAGGTTATCCAGGTTCTCGTCCTGAAAACCTTTCAAAGTATCTAAAACATCGTAAACATTTAGGGCATTGCTCCTGTTGAGAGCATATTGCCTGATTAAAGATTGTTTATGATGAAGCAGGAAAGGCAATAAGTTCTCATATACAATAGGCTGGACTTTTTCCTGCAAATTCATAACATAAAGCACTTTTGATGCAGTTTCATTCCCTCCAAGGCACGAAGCAATACCTGTAAAACTTTTCGCTTCTATTACGTGTTCCCCTATTTTTATCTGAACTAATGATTCATCAAGGTTAGTTTTATACGCCTTATACAGCCTGTATGCAACAAATGCCCAACAGACAAGGATCAGGAATAGTACTTCGGTAAAATTTATCAATTTAAAGAATGAGAGTGAACCCAAAATCAATAAAAGCAATCCGGAAAATAAAGCAGATAATTCATTGACATT
>CAVSGB010000168.1:0-19099 GCA_963726845.1 uncultured Bacteroidota bacterium
AACTGATTATGCAATACAATATTTAAATGATTACTCCATGACCCAGGCTGAAAATGTGACAACACGATGGAAACAGCTTGGACATGATTTATTGGTTAAATATATGGACGGAAATGTGAAGGATGATAAAGGCAATGTTATTCATCCCCCTTACCCGCATAGCTGGTACAAAAACATAATCCAAAATACAGGAGATAAGTTAAAAGTGAAGAAAATAAAAGGAGAACCGGAATCACACTAATTGTATAAAAAATTAAGGTTTATAAAAAGTTAACAAAAAATGTTTTCAACTTTTTATATTTAGTTTTTAAAACCTTACGTTTGCATCAACTTTTAACAATTCACTTTGTTTTAAATTAAAACACAACAATCATAAATAAATTTGCTTTATACTATTACATTGTAAAACTTTGCTTTTTTAGCAAACTTTGCTCTCAAAATCTGCGTAAATCTGTTAAATCAGCGTCATCCGCGTTCTATTGTTTGCAGCTTTAGCTGCGCTATGATTTTTGTGTTTTTTATTTTTTTAATGAAAAGAAAAATGAAAACGACACCTTTTTATAATATCCATAAATCTTTAAATGCCAGGATTGTCCCTTTTGCCGGCTATATGATGCCGGTCGAATATTCAGGTATTAATGACGAACATATTTGTGTTCGAACAAATGCCGGCGTGTTCGATGTTTCACACATGGGCGAAATTTGGGTAAAAGGCCCGAAAGCATTACAATTCCTTCAATACGTTACATCAAATGATGTTTCGAAAATGGTTGCGGGAAAAGTTCAATATTCTTGCTTCCCTAACGGGAAAGGCGGAATTGTTGACGATTTAATGGTTTATAAATACGACAACCAAAAATATCTTCTGGTTGTAAATGCCTCAAATATCGAAAAAGACTGGAATTGGCTAACCAGTCAAAATAAAATTGGGGCAATGCTTGAAAATAGTTCAGATAATATTGCCCAGCTTGCAATCCAGGGGCCAAAAGCAACTGAAATTCTTCAGAAGCTGACTTCAATAAAGTTATCAGCAATTAAAAAAGCATCATTCGAAGTAGGCGAATTTGCTGGTGCTAAAGAGGTAATAATATCCGCAACAGGTTATACCGGTGCAGGAGGTTTTGAAATCTATTTTTATAATCCAGAATCTGAAAAAATTTGGAACGCAATTTTTGAAGCAGGAAAACAATCCGGGATAAAGCCAATCGGACTCGGCGCCCGCGATACACTGCGGCTCGAAATGGGATATTGCTTATATGGAAATGATATTGACGATTCAACTTCACCAATTGAAGCAGGCCTTGGTTGGATTACAAAATTTGAAACCTATAAAGAATTTATAGATAAAGAATTTTTATTCAACCAATTTAAAAATGGCGTTAAACGAAAACTTGTAGGTTTTGAAATGATTGATCGAGGTATTCCACGCCACAATTATGAAATAAAAGATCAGACAGGTAAAAAAATTGGAGACGTTACATCCGGTACAATGTCGCCAACTTTAAAATTAGGAATTGGAATGGGCTATGTGCCTGTTGAACTCTCGGTTCCGGAAAGTGAAATCTTTATTAATATACGGGAAAAACCCTTAAAGGCGAAAGTTGTGAAATTGCCTTTTCTCAAAGGCTTAGTTTAAGATTATCCAATTATATTTTTAATTTTGATTTTCTTTAGTTCTTTAAATTTTGGGCTAAAGCCCTCATCAGATGCAAATTTCTTAGCCCCTGCCTTAAAACCGGGGTAATTAATAATAAACCGATTGTAGGTTTCAACCCAAATTTGATGTAACAATTGTTATTATAATTTAAATGAATATTCAAAAAAAGCATATCGAAGTTTGTTTTTCACCGGCAGTTTACGATAAATTTCACAATCCCAATGCAATTGTAGTTGTTGCAGATATTTTGCGTGCAACGTCTGCAATCTGCACGGCATTCATGAATGGCGCCGAACGGATTATCCCCGTAGGCAATTTGGAAGAAGCCAAACTATTAAAATCCAAAGGTTTTTTAGTTGCCGCCGAACGCGATGGAATTGTCCGCGATTTTGCCGATTTTGGAAATTCGCCATTTAATTTTACATCAGAAAAAGTAAATGGAAAAACAATAGTTTACAGTACAACCAACGGTACTCAGGCAATTCAAATTGCAAGTAAAAGTTTTAAAGTTGCTATTGGTTCATTCCTTAATTTAAAAGCGCTATCCAATTGGCTAATTTCCGAACAACATGATGTGTTAATTGTTTGTGCCGGATGGAAGGACAGGTTCAGTCTTGAAGATTCTTTGTTTGCAGGTGCACTTGTTCAAAGCCTGTTAGATTCTGAAAAATATGAAACCATTTGCGATTCCAGCCTTGCAGCCTGTGATTTGTGGTCGCTTGCAAAAGACGACCTTAACGGTTACATCCAGAAATCAGCCCAGAGAAGCCGGCTTCGCAATCTTGGCCTCGACGATGTGATAGACTATTGCCATACATTAAATTTAACCAATATTATCCCTATTCTTAAAGAAAATTACCTCGAAGAATTAAAATATTGTGAAAATTCTAACAATTTTTCCGTTAAGTGAAATTAAGTTTATCAATTAATCATTATTTTTATCGGATCAAATTAAAAACCAAGTACGAAAATTAAAGCAATATAAAAGAACAAATTATGAGAAAACACAATTTCAATGCCGGCCCATCTGTATTACCTGAATTTACTTTGGAACAAACTGCAAAGGCAGTTTTAGACCTTAATGGTATTGGCATGTCTATACTGGAAATATCGCATCGCAGTAAGGAATTTGAAGCCATTTTGGCTGAAACCAAAGCTTTATTCAAAGAATTGTTAAATGTTCCCGATGGTTATTCAATCTTATTTCTTGGCGGTGGTGCAAGTTTACAATTCTGTATGGTTCCTTTCAACCTTATGAACAAAAAATCTGCTTACCTGAACTCAGGTTCATGGGCAAGCAAGGCTATTAAAGAGGCTAAATTTTTTGGAGAAGTTGTTGAAGTTGCTTCATCCAAAAATGATAATTACACTTACATTCCTAAAAATTATTCAATTCCTGAAGATGCCGATTATTTCCATATCACCACTAACAATACAATTTATGGAACTGAATTGAAAAAGGACATGGATGTAAAAATTCCTTTAATTGCAGATGCTTCATCGGATATTTTTAGCCGTCCAATGGATGTGTCAAAATATGGTTTAATTTACGGTGGCGTACAGAAAAACCTTGGGCCATCCGGAATTGCATTTGTTGTAATTAAAAACGACATCTTGGGAAAAGTTCAAAGGCCAATCCCTACAATGCTCGATTACAAGACTCATATCGAAAATGATTCGCTTTATAACACGCCTTCAACTTTTGCAATTTATGCTTGTTTGCAAACGCTGAAATGGATCAAATCCATTGGTGGTGTAAACACTATTCATAAAATGAATGTTGAAAAGGCACAAATGCTTTATGATGAAATCGATCGCAATAAACTATTTAAGGGAACAGTTACTGTTGCAGAAGATCGCTCTATCATGAATGTTTGTTTTGTTTTGAATGAAGAATTTAAAGATATGGAAAGTGAATTTCTAGATATCGCTAAAGTAAAAGGATTTGTCGGTATTAAAGGGCACAGGTCAGTTGGCGGTTTCAGGGCTTCAATCTACAATGCCTTGCCTAAAGCAAGCATCGTAGCCCTTGTTGATGCGATGAAAGAATTTGAAAAAGCAAAAATTAAGTAAAAGCCCCACCCCAACCCTCCTCAAAAGGGAGGAGAAAGTCTGCCAATTTTAGGTTTAACTTTCTCCCCTCCTTTGGAGAGGACGGGGGAGGCATTATAATAATTTCTATTATGAAAAAAATATTGGTAGCAACAGAAAAGCCATTTGCAAAGGCAGCTGTAGAAAAGTATCAAAAAAATAGTGGCCGATGCCGGATTTGAATTCCAGTTATTGGAGAAATACACCACTCAGGACGAATTGATTAAAGCGGTTTCACAGGCAAATGGTGTTATTATCCGCAGTGATATAATTGACAAAGCTGTCATAGATGCTTCACCCAACCTCGAAATTGTTATTCGTGCTGGTGCAGGTTACGATAACGTGGATTTAAAAGCCGCTTCAGCAAAAGGGGTCGTTGTAATGAATACGCCCGGACAAAATGCAAATGCAGTTGCCGAGCTTGTTTTCGGGATACTTGTTTACTTATTGCGTCATGGATTTGATGGTACAACAGGAACTGAGCTCCGTAATAAGAAAATTGGAATTCATGGCTATGGTTTTATAGGCAAAATTGTAGCATTAATTGCAAAAGGTTTTGGCATGAAAGTTTATGCGTTCGATCCTTATGTAGACCATGTCATTATTGAAAATGACGGTGTTCAATATGAAGCTAAACTGGAAGATTTATACAGAAAATGCCAGTATATTTCGCTTCATGTTCCTGTAAACGAACAAACAAAAAAACTAATTGGGTACGATTTGCTGTCATTAATGCCCGAAGGCGCTACATTGGTCAACACTGCCCGGAAAGAAATTATTGACGAGGAAGGATTAACAAAAATGTTCGAACTAAGAAAAGATTTTCTTTATGCTTCTGATATCGCGCCTGATAATGCAACCATCATCGCTGAGAAATTTAAGGGCCGTTTTTATTTCACACCAAAGAAGACAGGCGCCCAAACGCACGAAGCCAACAATAATGCCGGTTTAGCTGCAGCAAATCAAATCGTGAATTTCTTTAATAAAGGGGATAAAACATTCCAGGTGATTAAATAGAAAAGATTTAGAAAATTAAAATAAAAAAGGTGAACATAAAAAGCCCACCTTTTTGTTTTCAATTATTACTGAAGAAAGCTGCCATTTGAAATAATCTTTTGGATCGACATTTTTTCCTTCCTTTAGGACTTCATAATGCAGATGCGGCCCGGTTGATAAACCCGAATGTCCAACCAATCCTATTACATCGCCTTGCTTTACCTTATCTCCAATGTTAACTTTGAATTCGGATAACTGGGCATAAACAGTCGAATAAATATTATCATGCTTTATTACAATGACCCGTCCATAGCCTTTTCCTTCCTCTATAAATTCCCTTTTCACAATTACTCCATCGGCAGTAGCAAGAATCGGCGTACCTTCAGTAGCTTTTAAATCGATTCCCTGGTGGAAATCTTTCTTTTTTGTTATCGGATGAGTTCTCCATCCAAATCCGGAAGTTGAAACAATATCCTTGTCTTTTATTGGACAAATCGAAGGAACACTTGCAGATTGAACCTGCGATAAAGGTTGTTTAAACCTATAATTTACAGGTTTTGCTGATAAGTACAACATTATTGCAAGCAAAGGCAATAATAATAAAAACCTGTACTTCGAATGTTTTGATGAATTTATTTTTGTAATCATAATTAATCGTTTTTTAATTGAACAATTGAAATTGCTTGACAATCCAATTATTTGTGAGTTGAATACTTCATTGGCCAATGTACCCAAATATTCAGAAATGCAGTTTTCTTTTTTCAGGATGTCAGAATCTGCCAAATATTCGTGGTTCACTTTAACTGAATTGCGATGAAAGAACGCAAAAGGATTGAACCAAAGTAAAGCAATATAGAACTCAGCAGCAAGAAGGTCAAGTGAATGCAGTTGTTTAGAATGTACTTTCTCGTGTTCGATAATCAACTTGGAAATTTTATCTTCAAGATACCTTTTCTTATCAAAAAAAATTAAATGAAAAAACGAAAAAGAAGTTTTATTACCTTCTATCAGTACAAATAAATTTCGGCCTGATTTTACTTTTGAATTTTTATGAGCAAGCACAAATAACCTTGTCAAATCGAAAATCAACCTTAGTATCATAAGTGCTAATCCGGTAAAATAGACAATTGTCAAGAAATCAGTTAAAGTAAAATGCTTTTCAACAATTGTTGAAGCGCCCATTCCATCAGAAAGAAAATTATTCATTGATAGATAAGGCAGAAAATTATTTTCTTTTATTTCAAACGAAAAAAAATTAAAATTCAGATGGAGAACTGGCAGTATTAATGAAGCAATTATGCTTCCAACCAGGTAAAACCGGTTTGCCAAAAAATATTTTCCTTTTCGAAGAAAAATGTAGTAAAATGAATAGAAAACTATACTACATATACTTGCTTTAATAAGATAATACAAAAAATCAGCCATTCTTTTTCCGAATTTTAATTTGTTCGTCAATAATCCTCTTAATTTCTTCCAGGTCAGAAATATCTATGTCTTTATCGCTGGCAAAAAATGAGGTAAAGTTAGAAACTGAACCGTTGAAATATTCCCTGATATTCGTTTTTAAGTGCAAACTGAAGTAATCACTTTTTTTAACCAATGGATAGTATTCGTGTATTTTACCAAAAGTTTTAAATCCAATATACTTCTTCTTTACCAAAACTCTTATCACGGTCGACACTGTTGTGTATGCCGGCCTGGGTTCCTGAAAAATATCTACGATATCTTTCAGGAAACATTTTTTCAGTTTCCATAAATACTGCATTATTTGTTCTTCTGCTTTTGTAAGTTCTTTCATGCTTCAAAAGTAAACTATTTTTCTAATTATACAACTATATTTATAGTAATATTATTTTTTGTTTTCAGGCTAAAATCCATTTTGAACAAAACCAAAAAAATACTTTGGCTATATTTGCAACTTATATTTTTAATAATAAACAATGGCAATAGTTAGAACCTTTTAAAGCATTTCGTCCTAAAAAAGAAATTGCAAAAGATGTTGCATCGAGACCTTATGATGTGTTGAATTCTGAAGAAGCATCTGTCGAAGCCCGGGGAAACCCTTATTCGTTCTTGCATGTCACCAAATCAGAAATTGATCTTCCCAGAGGAATTGACGTACATTCTGAACAGGTTTACCTGAAAGCTAAAACCAACCTTGAAAGAATGATTTCCGATGGTTTGTTGTTAAAGGAATCCAAGCCATGTTATTATATATATGCCCAGACAATGTGGGGCAAGACTCAGTATGGAATTGTAGGATGTGCTGCCGTAGAAGATTACCTTAATAATATTATTAAAAAACATGAGTTTACCCGGCCTGATAAAGAGGAAGACAGAAAGAACCACATACGTACAACAAATTTCAATGCCGAACCAGTTTTCTTTGTCTTTCAGGATAATAGTGAATTGGATAAAATTGTGACCCGCTATACAAATTTAAAAGCTGAATATGATTTTATCCTTCCTGATGGTGTCGGTCATCAACTTTGGGTAATTGACAATACAGAAGATGTTACCCGAATTGAAGAAATATTCAGGAAAGAAATTCAATTTACTTATGTTGCCGATGGGCACCATCGCACTGCCGCAGCCGCACATGTAGGTGAAGAAAGAAAAAATAAGAATTTGAAACATACCGGGAATGAGGAATACAACTTTTTTATGGCAGTTCATTTTCCAGCAAGTCAGCTTACGATAATTGATTACAACAGGGTTGTAAAAGACCTGAACGGATTGAGCAAATCCGATTTAATTAAAAAATTAGAAGCTGGTTTTATAGTTGAAAAGAAAGGTAAGGATGAATACAAGCCAAACAAACTTCATAATTTCTCAATGTATATTGACAAAGAATGGTATTCGCTTAATTCAAAACCAGGTACATACAACGATAATGACCCAATTGGCTGTCTCGATGTAACTGTTTTGTCAAACCTCGTTTTATCGCCTATATTTAATATAACCGATTTGCGAAAGAGTGATCGAATTGATTTTGTTGGTGGAATAAGAGGACTCGGAGAATTAAAGAAAAGGGTCGATAGCGGTGAAATGGCTGTCGCATTTGCTCTTTACCCGGTTTCGATGAAACAATTGATAGATATAGCAGACAGTGGGAACATTATGCCTCCTAAAACCACATGGTTTGAGCCAAAATTAAGGAGTGGACTATTTATTCATTGTTTGGAATAAACGAGATAAAAAACCGGCTATTGACCGGTTTTTATATTCAGTACAAAATTATTGAATTTTATAAACAATCGGAATTGAGAATTGCTGCCTGACAACTTTACCATCTTGCTTAGCAGGTATCCATTTAGGTGAATTCATTAACACTTTAATGGTTTCATCATCTATTGAAGGATGAACTCCTCTGATAATATTTACATTGCAAATTTCGCCCTTGGTATTTACAACAAAAGTTACATAGACTTTACCCTGGATTTCAGCAGATAATGCATCATTAGGATAATTAATATTTTGTTCTACCCAATCTCTGAATTTATTTACATCTCCACCTTTAAACGTAGCAGGTTCCTGAACGGCAATATAAGGAAGGCCTTCGTCAATATCATTACTGGGTTTGGCGACTTCAAAATAAGCAATTTTTGATGAATCGTTTTTCTCCCCGGACGAAATGACTTCTTGAGGCAAGGGCATAGTTCTTAAAGTATCCTCTTCCAAAGTATCAACAGGAATCGGTAATGAATTTCGAGCTTGTTTTAGCGATTCATTTGAAGGTTCTTTTGGAGGTGGTGGTGGAGGTGGAACCACTTTGTCCTCAGGAATAATTGCAATCGGTACAATTAAAGTTGGTAACTCAGTCACAGTATTAGCCGGAAAAAACATATAGCTTAAAAAAGGTACCCCGATCCCTCCAGCCAATAAAAATGTAGTAAAAATCAGGGCAATTAAAAGATGTTTGTTGTAGGATTTACGAAGTTTGTATGCCCCATAAGACTGGTTGCGGTTATTGAAGATTAAATCTTCCAGTGAAACTGCCATTGTCGAAGCAATGGATTCATTTTTTGTTTTCATGGCACAAGTATTAAAGGTTCTACATACAGTTAGTTAATCACTCCGGAAAAAACCCGGCCTTCAAAAAACTATTTCAATCTGCGTAGATTTTTTATCAATACTTGTTAGATTAGTTTTATTTAATCAAACATCAGCAAAATACATGCCACTAATTTATTTTACGAAACAAAAAAACCTGCCAGAAATACCTCAAAACAGGTTCAAGTTTCAATAATTATGCTACAGGTAAATAATTAAAGTAAAAGAATATACATATATCGGTGATGAGTAAAATTGGCAAATAAACCTTTGAGGTTTTTCAAACTTCAAAAGTTTTGTTTAAACAACCAACCATTTAAATCCATCACCTGGAAATCTTGATTCTTGTATCTTGTATCTTGTATCTTATATCTTGAATCTATCAGAACAATTTCATATTATCGAGTACATCCATTACCGATTTAACAGCTTTGGCAGAAGCATCAAGCAAGGCTTTTTCTTCAGTATTCAATTCAATTTCAATAATTTGTCCTATTCCTGACTTTCCCAATTTAACCGGTACTCCCAGAAAAATATTCTTTAAACCATATTCACCATTTAATAATGCGCAACACGGAAAAATTCTTTTCTGGTCGCGGACAATCGCTTCAACCATTTGTGCAGCCGCAGCACCAGGTGCATACCATGCTGAAGTTCCCATCAGGCTTACCAATTCTCCACCTCCGTTTTGCGTTCGTTTTATAATTGCATCCAATTTATCTTTTTCAATTAATTGAGTAACCGGAATTCCTGAAACGGTAGTATAACGAGGGAGAGGGGCGGATAGTATCGCCATGCCCTCCCAATAACAATGTCTGGATATCTTTCGGATTGCAATTTAAGGCTTCGGCCAAAAATGCCCTAAAGCGTGCGGTATCCAAAATGCCTGCCATTCCAAAAATTTTCTTCGAATCAATTTTAGCAGCCAGATATGCAGTATAAGTCATTACATCGAGTGGATTTGAAACAATAATAATTTTGGCTTCGGGAGAATATTTTACAACATTTTCAGTAACAGATTTTACTATGCCTGCATTTATAGAAATCAAATCATCACGGCTCATACCAGGTTTACGTGGCACACCAGATGTAATGACCACAACTTCAGAACCTGAAGTAAAGGAATAATCATCAGTAACTCCTATTAAATGCGTATCGTAATTATTAACAGGTGCAGTTTGCCACAAATCCAAAGCCTTCCCCTCTCCTATGCCTTGCTTAATATCCAACAATACAACTTCATTTACCAATTCCTTTTCAGCTACAACATTGGCTACAGTCGCACCGACATTTCCAGCCCCAATTACAGTTACTTTCATATTTTCAATATTTTATTAATTAATATATTCAAAAATAAATCTGACGCAATTTAAATATTTTCTCAATTTACTGTTAATATTTTCACAATAAAATTTATTAAATATTTCGCAAAATAGTATCGAATTTCAGATACTTTATTAGAACAACAATTTAATAACTTTGTTCTCACAGGAATTTATAAAAATGATTTCAGAAAATTTGCTTAAAATAAAATCGGATTTACCGGAAGGCGTTAAATTAATTGCAGTCTCGAAAACTAAAACCGCCAGTGAAATTTTGGAAGCATACAATGCCGGTCAAAGGTTATTTGGTGAAAATAAAGTGCAGGAGATGGCCGGAAAGTACGCTGAATTACCGAAAGATATACAATGGCATTTGATCGGCCATTTGCAATCGAACAAAGTAAAATATATTGCCCATTTTGTTTCATTAATTCATTCTGTTGATAGTTTCAAACTATTAGAAGTTATTGATAAAGAAGCATTAAAAAATGACCGTACAATTGATTGCCTTCTTCAGGTTTATATTGCTGATGAAAAAACAAAATTCGGCTTCGATAAAAATGAAATAATCTTAATGCTTGAATCAGATGAATTCAAAAACCTAAAAAATATTCGGATAACAGGTTTGATGGGTATGGCAACATTTACAAATGATTTAGTAAAAATAAAAAATGAATTTCATGGGTTATCAATTTTTTTCAATAGTTTAAAATCTTCATTTTTCCCATCATATACTTATTTTAAGGAAATATCCATGGGTATGTCAAGCGATTATCAAATAGCGATTGAAGAAGGAAGTACATTGATAAGAGTTGGTAGTAAAATATTTGGAAGTAGATGATTATCCGGTATTTGTAATTGGCTGTTGGCTTTTAGCCTTTAGTTCAAAAAGACAATAAAATAAAATATTATCCCCTTTTTTAAGACTCTTTTGTATTATTGCTTTGGCAGTTATATTTTTTTTCTTTTATATCGTGAAAAAAACTATTCCAAAAATCAAATTTTCAGATTCTATATTTCAATCACCTTAATTTAAAACTTTATAAAATACTTTTACCAACTCACAATATATGAGATAATTATATGCATTTATACCAACCTTTTACCTTTACTACCAAAGTTTAAAAAAATAAGAAAATATTAACAATTATTGAAAAGGTTAATGTTAAATAATGTTAGTATTATTTTTTTTTTACCTTTGCCCATATTTTAATAACAAATTATGAAAAACGGAAAAGTAAAATTCTTTAATGAATCAAAAGGATTTGGTTTTATTAAAGACACAGATTCTGAAAAGGAATATTTTGTGCATGCCTCAGGTTTAATTGACCGGATCAAAGAAGGTGACGAAGTAACTTTCGAATTGCAAGAAGGTAAAAAAGGATTAAATGCAGCAAATGTTAAATTAGCATAGCTCAAAGATTAATCTAATGCGCTTGAATTATAAGCTTCACTTTATTGTGAAGCTTTTTTTTTAGTTTTTTATTAACAATATCACTATAATTTATTAAAATTTGATGTACTTAATTCTTAATAAATCCAGCTAATATTGTTTGATTTAGAAATCGCTAATAACTTGTAAATCAATTTGCAATTGAAGAAGCCTCATTTACTTACGTCCAGAAAAAATTTGGTTTTTATGAAATTACAGCTAGTTCTGAAAATGCGATGCTCCCAGTTTGTAAAGAATTAATGCCTGGAATATTAATGGCAGGCAAATGGAAATTTCATAAAGGAAATGAAGAGGTATGGAAAAGTCCTTCATATAATGATAAAGACTGGCAGATAGTAGATGTTCCGAGTTATTGGGAAAACACCTCAAACTATACAGAAGATTATGTTTACGGATGGTATAGAAGAACGATTGTAATACCTCATGAATTAAAAGGGCACAAATTAGTTTTGCCACTGGGTGCAATCGATGATGCAGATGAGACATATTTCAATGGAACAAAAATAGGTGGACTCGGATCTTTTCCGCCAGATTACAAAACCGCGTACGACCAGCAACGCAGATATACCGTCAATCCAGAGATTATTCAATACGACAAGCCCAATACAATTGCAGTAAAAGTATTCGATGTAACCGGTGAAGGGGGAATGGGCAAAGGCCGCTTGGAATGATCGAGGTTAAATGAGTAATAAGTTATGAGTAATAAAATAAAAGCAATTATTTGATCCTCCAAAAATTTTGAAAATGCAGTTTAATTGCCTTCAGGGACATACATTATCTTATTCATATTTAGCGAAGTAAAACTAAAATATATCTTTCAAGAACGGATATTTGAAGAAGCCCCTTATATTTAAAAATATGAGAAAAAATATTTTTTTTATTTTAAGCATTGTTACGGTCATATCTATCTGCAAGGCTTATGCAGCATTACCAAACAGGCTATCAACTTCCAATGATTTGAAATTATGGTATGATAAACCTGCTGCTGACTGGATGTCTGAAGCCCTGCCGATAGGTAATGCCTATATGGGGGCAATGATTTTCGGCGGGATTAATGAAGAGCATATTCAAATTAATGAAGAAACCCTTTGGGAAGGCGGTTCCGGTTCAAACAATGAATATTCCTACGGCAATCGAAAAGATGCATGGAAACATCTGGCCGATATCAGGCAATTGCTTGCAGATAATAAATTTGATAAGGCAGGAAAACTGGCCGACAGAGAACTTACAGGGACTGTCCATACGATAGATACCACAGGCGGATGGATGAGCGACTTTGGGGCTTACCAAAATCTTGGCGATATTTTTATAAAAATCAAAAACGATGGAGATATATCCGATTATTACCGCGACCTTAATATTTTAAATGCTACGGCAAATGTGACATACAAAGCAGGAAACATTTTTCATGAGCGTAAATATTTCGCAAGTTATCCAAAACGCGTTCTTGCTTTTGCTTTAAATAACAATTCTCCAAAAGGCGCGTCCTATGAAATTAAATGTATTGTTCCACACCAAAACATCGTCCGATATTTAAAAAACAATATTTTAACAATCAGGGGTAATATAAAGCACAATAAAATGCAATTTGAGGTATTATTGAAAATAATTACCGATGGCAAGATATCTGAAATGAATAATTCGATAATAATTGAAAAGGCTAATAATGTAAAAATATATGTTACGTCTGCAACAGATTATCTCAATGACTATCCAACGTATAGAGGCAGGGATTATGTTTCGTTAAATCAAAATACATTTAAAAATATTGAAAATATAAGTTATGAAAAACTGCTGGCTGAACATATTTCCGACTATCAATCATTGTTCAACAGGGTTTCATTAAGCTTAGGAAAAGTTGCAAATTCACATAATGTACCTACCGATAATCGATTTGAAGCTTATTCAAGTGGCACTAAAGACCCACAACTCGAAGCTTTATATTTTCAATTTGGAAGATATCTGACTATTAGTGCAACAAGGCCAGGTTCAATGCCACTCACACTTCAGGGTAAATGGAACAATTCGAATATGCCACCCTGGTCGTGTGATTTTCATACCAATATTAATGAACAAATGCTTTATTGGCCTTGTGAAGTAACAAATCTTTCGGAATGTCAAATCCCGCTTGCCAATTATATTGAATCGCTGCAAAAACCAGGCAGCGTTTCAGCAAAAGAACATTTTGGATGTGATGGATGGATTGTGTGCACCATGAACAATGAGTTTGGTTTTACCGCGCCAGGATGGAATTTTCCCTGGGGATTTTATCCTGCAGGTGCAGCATGGCTTTGCCAGCATTTATGGGAACATTTTTCTTTTAGCAACGACACAACTTTTCTAAAAAATAAAGCTTTGCCAATAATGAAAGCCGCTGCAATGTTTTGGGATAACTATCTTACAAAAGACGAAAATGGTTACCTGGTTTCATGCCCGTCATATAGCCCTGAGCAGGGTGGAATCTCGAAAGGGGCAACAATGGACCATGAAATTGTTTGGGATTTGTTCTCCAATTTTCTTGAAGGTTGCAGGATATTGAATATTGAAGATGCATTTAGCCAAAAAATTGAATCAGATTTGAAAGCTTTGTATCCGCTAAAAATAGGACGCTGGGGACAATTGCAGGAATGGAAAGAAGATATTGACGATTCGACCAACCATCACAGGCATGTTTCACATCTTTTTGCCTTATATCCCGGCAAAGAAATATCGCCTTTAAAAACACCTGAACTCGCCGATGCAGCAGAACGCTCATTGACCACCCGTGGCGACGATGGCACAGGCTGGTCGATTGCCTGGAAAATTTCATTTTGGGCTAGGTTGCTCGATGGCGATCATGCGTATAAAATGCTCAGAAGGATACTTCGGCCTATGTCATTGGCAAATCCTGAACATCATGAAGAAGGTGGTTCTTATCCAAATCTATTCTGTTCTTGTCCGCCTTTCCAGCTGGACGGGAATATGGGCAGTTGTGCAGGCATTGCCGAAATGCTTTTGCAATCTCAAACTGGAATAATTCAGTTACTGCCTGCTTTACCTAAAGAATGGAATTCAGGTTCAGTAAAGGGATTGCGGGCACGCGGAGGTTTTGAAGTCGATATAGATTGGAATGATGGTAAACTTATTGCTGCCAGGGTTAAAAGTTTAAATGGCAAACCTTGCAAAGTTAAATATGAAAATAAAGTTGTAGATTTAGATATTAAACCAGGCAATTATGCTGTATTTAACTCCAAATTTGAAATACAAAATCAATTTTAATTCCTGATTTTTAATAAGTTTGTAGAAGGTTATAAAATTAAAAACTTAAATCATGGGTAATAATAACGAAAAACTTATTTTTACTGGTGTTTTCATCATGTTAAATTTTTTATTTATGAACGCGCAGACTTCTTATGGTATTTTCGATAGTGGAAAAGATATCGGCAAAATTAAACACAATGGTTCGTGCACTTTTGATAGTACATTAGAAAAATACCACCTAAAAGGATCAGGAAAAAACATGTGGTTTACAGATGATGAATTTTACTTTGTTTATAAAAAAATAAAAGGAAATTTCATGTTGTATTCATGGCTTGAATGGATTGGACAAGGAATTGAACCACATCGCAAAGCCGGTTTGATAATCAGGGAAAGCCTTGAACCGGGTTCAAAATATGTAAGTATAGCTTATCATGGCGATGGATTGATTTCCATGCAATTCAGGACTGATAAAGATTCTATTACCAAAGAATTTCAATTTCCAAATAAATCATTTTCTATACTTCAACTCGAAAAAGATGGGAACATGATTTCTACGAACGTTGCGAAAAAAGGAGAACCATTGCAAAAAGTCGGAGAATTGGAAATGTCAATGGACACAACAGATGTTTATGTTGGACTATTTGTTTGCTCTCATAATGCTGATATTACAGAGGAAACAACATTTCTTAATACAAGGCTTACCATTCCAGCAAAGAAAGACTTTGTACCGTACAAAGACTATATTGGATGCAGATTAGAAATATTGGACATTGAGACTGGATTGCGTAAAATAATTTATCAATCATCAACGCCATTTGAAGCGCCGAACTGGTCAAGAGATGGAAAATTTCTGGTTTTTAATAGTAAAGGCTTGATTTATAAAATTTCAGTTGATGGCGGAAAACCTGAATTAATTAATACGGATTTTGCAAATTCCAACAACAACGATCATGGAATTTCACCAGATGGAAAGCAACTTGTGATCAGCCATCATGCCAGGGATCGTGAGCATAACGAAAGTTCCGTAATTTACACGTTACCAATTTCAGGTGGAGTTCCTAAACAAATTACAGAAAAAAGCCCTTCGTATTGGCATGGCTGGTCGCCCGATGGCAAATACCTTATTTATACTGCTAAGCGAAATAATCAGTGGAATATTTATAGAATTCCTTCAAATGGTGGTGTAGAAAAACAATTGACAAACAATCTTTTTCTCAACGATGGTTCAGAATATTCAACTGATGAAAATTTCATCTGGTTCAATTCGAACCGTACTGGGACAATGGAAATCTGGAGGATGAAATCTGAAGGCTCGGAGGAAACCCAGATAACCAGCGATGCTTATCAAAATTGGTTTGCTCACCAGTCGCCAGATGGAAAGCAATTGATAATCCTTTCGTACCCTCCTGATGTAAATTCAGGCGATCATCCATATTACAAGCACGTTATGTTGCGAATTATGAAAGTGGATGAATTTATGCCAAAAGTTGTTGCCCATTTATATGGTGGGCAGGGAACAATAAATGTCCCCTCTTGGTCGCCTGATGGCGGGAAAGTCGCATTTGTAAGTAATACAGATGGATTGGCAAAACAGGAAAAATAATCGAACAAAACAGGTTTCAATATTCTTTCTTGCCTATTCTAATCTAATAAAACAAAAGTTTATGCACTAAGCCCTGTAGAAACAATCTCTTATCCTATTCAGCCTTAACGATGTATTTAGAATTGTATCCTATATCTTATTATTTAAGCTATTTTGCCCTTATGACCTCACCTGAAATCCATCTCCAATTTGAGAGAGTTTCAGCTTTCCCACTTTTTGGGGAATTTTGGATAGTGATTTATTGGTGTTAACTTAACGATATTGGAACTTAAATACAGTAAATCCGGCTTAATATTTCACATGTTTTAAATATTTAACTAAGTCTGACACTTGTGCTGGCCAAAGCAAATGGATAATAATTTGGGTTAGTTTATTGTTTTATTTACTTTCTTCATTAATTTTTTCTATTTTTGAAGCGTTCTTTAGTTAGGTACTATCAAATTTAATATGGGGTTTTAGCCCATATTTTTTGAATCACATCTTTTCTATCGAACTATAATAATTTTTAAACATGTATGTTCCATTAGTTCGTTAAAAATAAATTCTTATGAAAAAAATCTTTTTTATTTTATTGCTACTTGCAACAATTTCTTTTTATGGAAAAGCTCAAACCGAAGAAAACAAGTATACCATTGGTTTTGATGGAGGTATAACTTATAATGTAAATGCCTATCAGATAGCAAAAAATGCAAATTATGGGAATAATTATTATGGTGTGAGCCCCCGCTACAACATTGGTGTTGATTATGGTTACAATGTTTCAAATAGGTTTAGGCCCAGGATAGAATTTAAATATGTTAGTGTGATGTATGGCTTAGATTTTAGCAATACTATTTATAATATAACTGATAAAGATTTCGTAACTGTTAATTACTTTGATATCAATTTACATTTTGATTATCTATTGTTAACTATAAAAAATTTTCAGTTATTTGCTTCACCTGCTTTAAAATATGAATTTGAGTTAAATGCATATCCGGAAGTCAATTGGAGCCCTTATTTGAATATGGAACATCCGGGTAATTTACTTGGAGGGGCAATTGCACCAATATTTAAATATAATTTATCAGATCACTTAGGACTTACTCTTACTCCGGAGTACACTATATTTCTCGAACCTTTCGCTTCTGGTAATTCTAAGCCTTACTATAGGTATAGCGGCAACTTTGGCATTGAATATAAATTTGGAGATTGATTTATTAAAACAACCGAAATTATTTTTCCTATTAAAATTTGCTCATTTGCCAATAGTTATATTCCTATCAAGAGAAAGCAGTATAACTTTATAATATTTCACACTAAGAATGCTAAGTTTAACCAAAGATCGCAAAATTCTTACATTTAAGTCTTTGCAATATTTGCGTTTTTTTTCTTTGCGTAACTTTGCGTGGGTCATTTTTTGAAATTATTTGAAAATTAACCATGTGACATACCAGATTAGTTACATTTTTTTAAGCTTTTTAAAAGTAGTTTTTGAGATTTCGGCAAATTTCATGTAAGTTTGTAGCTAAGAAATAACAATTAAAATTTTAAAATTATGTTACTGAAAAAATTACTTAAAAATAAACTTTCAATTGTAGTTGCTGCTGCGATTATACTGGTATCGTGCATGGGAGGTAATAAACCTGCAAGCGATCAACAAACTGTTAAAGACAGCCTGAGCAAAAATGAAATATCGAAGGATGTAAAAGAAATTGTGTACCCCTTACCTACTCCTTTTGAAATTACTAAGATGCTCAATGATATTGGGGCAAAGTATGTTGCTTCTTCGCTTAATCCCGCTGAAAAAGCCGACAAATATTTCACTGAAAAAAACAAAGCAGTTAACCTGGGAGTTTATGGGGCAGACTTGGCTTATGCAGCTACTTATACGCAGAAACAAGATGTGGAATTGTATTCGAAAGCCTTGAAAACATTGATAGACGGGCTTGGAATTAATATTGATTACAGCGCTATGCTTTCTGACAATTTCAAACAGAAAGTCAATAACAAGGATACATTGACCAAAATTGTAACAAATACGTTTTTCGATACATACAAGTACCTCAACGAAAAGAGCAATCCTGATCTGGCAATAATGATGGCATCCGGCATGTGGATCGAATTAATGTATATTGCAACACATATTTCTGAAGACACATATCAAAATACAGATTTGGTAAGGATAATAGTTAAACAGAAAGATTCATACAGTAAATTATTAAAGCTTCTGAACGACAGGGAAGCAAACAAAGATATTAAGGACCTCGAAACTAAATTATTGGTAATTAAACCAGTATTTGATAAAGTTGAATCAGGGCTAAAAGAAAATGATTATCTGTTAATTCTGAAAACGATACAATCTGTCAGGAAATCAATAGTATCTTAATTCATTGACCTGTCTCTTGATGAGGCAATCAGGTTTGAAAAACATCACAGCCCTTGCAGATAAAAGCAATGGGCTGTTTTTATGAGTGCTAACGATGAACGAATCAATTTTAAGAGCTTTAATGCATTTATTTGCGATTGTTGCCGATGTGGACAAGGAAGGCCACTCAGACAACGAACGTAGCATTGTTATGGATTATCTCGACCGGCAGTACAGTCATGAAATTGTGCAGAAGTTCATTGAATACTTCGACCAACAGGTTAAGCATTATCATCCGGAATTGATGTACACTAACGCTGCTGAGGAGAACAAACAA
>CAVSGB010000169.1:0-7800 GCA_963726845.1 uncultured Bacteroidota bacterium
TACTTGAAATGCCCCGAAAGGAAATTGAAAAAGTTTTGTTCAGAACGGGACGAAAAGAGATTTTCAACAAACCGGTAATTCAAATGATCGATAAGACCCAGTGGGAAGCCGTTCTTGTAACAGAGAACCCTGCTGATGTCGAAGGCCTCTATAAAAAAGGTGTAATCAGGGCAAATGCATCCTCAGATAGCAGAAGCCCTGCATCGGCAAAAACAAGCGCTACCATAAGGCTAACAGAAAAAAGCTGCGAATATGGGTGCTCTCATTGTACTTGTCGTTAACTCAGAAATGAAAGGAGGGTACGGCGAAGTCCCTGGATGGGAGCTTGATGGAATTGGTTATAGTGATACACCACCACCAGACTCTGCTGCAGTTAACAAAGCAGTTCGGCAAATGCTTGAAAAGAGAATGGCAAAAAATGCCAGTGATAAAAAGAAAAAAAAGTAGAAGGAAAATTAATTTTTGTTTTTTATTAAATTAGTAAGCAGCCAGCTTAATCGGTTCAGTACTCCAGGTTGGAGCACTTTTAATTTTTTCGATAATTTCTTCCGGACTGGTTGCTACAATAAATAATTGTTTATGTTCAGGCCTGATAAAGCTGTCTGAAATCATTTGCTCTATAAACAATAAAAAGTGTTTATAAAATCCATTTGTATTCAAAATAATTATTGGCTTTGAAAACAATCCAAGTTTTTTCATAGAGATTATTTCTGCCAATTCTTCGAGAGTGCCAGTTCCTCCAGGTAATGCTACCACTGCATCAACTTCTTCGATAAATTTCATTTTTCTTTCCGCAATAGAGTTTACAACAATCAACTCTGTAATATTTTTATTGCCCCATTCCAATTCAACCATGAACTTTGGGATAATACCGATAATCTTACCTTTATTTTTTATTACTGCATTTGCCAGGGCGCCCATCGATCCAACTGACCCACCGCCATAAATTGTTGTAATTCCATTTAAGGCAAATTCTTTTCCAAGTATTTCAGTGGCTTTAATATGTTCTTTTGCAACCTTAGAACTTGATGCGCAATAAACACAAACTTTTTTGATTATCATTATTTTTTTTGTTTTAGCAAAAATAAAAACGGGACTTAACAAATCCCGTTTTACTTAATAATTATGAAAAAACTAAATGCCTAATTATTGTATAGCTTTCTCAGCTGGTATATCAGTTGTTAGGTTTATTGCCAGTATTTCATTGGTCGAAAATACTGAATCCATATCAAGAATCATGATAAAAACATCATCGTCTTTTTTCTTGAAAACACCTGTAATAAAATAGTTGCTTGAATTGAAACCTATCGAAGGTGGATCTTTAATTTCTTCAGCTTCAATTTCCAAAACTTCTTTTACCCCGTCAACAAGTGCACCTACTAAAACATTTGCATTGTTCACTACGACCTCAAGTACGAGGATACAAGTGTTTACAGTATATTCAGTCTCTGGTAAACTAAACTTCTTTCTTGCATCAATAACAGGTAAAACCATACCTCTCAGGTTAACTATTCCGAGCATATATTCTGGTGCCCTTGGGACTTTGGTTATTTTTGATAGTTCAACTATATTAATAACATTTTTAACATTTGTGGCGTAAAGTTCATCTCCCAGTTTGAACGATAAATAAGAATCAATAATAATTTTTTCGTCAGTTTTCATAAATTAACTTTAATAATCTGATATCAATATTAATACATAAAAATTGCAATTGCTTGGAGAAAATTCAAATTAATAAATAAAAATCAAGGGGCTACACATCACAATAAACCTTCACAACATCGTCCTTACTGCAACCCCTCGATTTTTACAGACTAACTACTAACTAACCTAAACCTAACTAATATTAATATTTTTCATATTCATCTTCATTTTGAGAAGATGTAAGTGTTAAATTCAAACCCTGGGATTTAGATGTTTGCCCAAAATGCGAATTATACCTGGAGACTTCAGACTTCTTTGCTTGTTTTTGTACAAGAGGAACAGTTAGTTTTCGATCACTTTTCTCAAATTTGTCCTCAATCAATTTTATGTAAGAAATCATTTCCAGCATAGCTTGTGCCTGCGAAGCAAGTTCTTCAGCGCTTGTTGCCATTTCTTCGGCAGAGGCAGCATTTTGCTGCGTTACTTTGTTTAATTGCAGAATGGCGTTATTAATTTGGTTCGAACCAGCATTTTGTTCAAAGCTTGCAGCAGATATTTCCTGAACAAGTTTGGTTGTTTTTTCAATTTCTGGTACTAAGTTTGAAAGTTGTAGTCCAGCTTTTATTGATACATCAACACCATTTCGTGAAAGTTCATCGATATCGTCTGCAGCCATTTTGCTGCGCTCTGCAAGTTTGCGAACTTCTGCTGCAACAACTGCAAATCCACGGCCATGTTCTCCTGCCCGTGCAGCTTCGACTGCTGCATTTAAGGCCAGAATATTGGTTTGAAATGCCAAGTCATTTATAATTTTTATTTTATTGGCAATATCTTTCATTGCATTAACTGAAATTTCCACAGAGCCATTTCCATTACGAATACTATCGCAAGCAACCAATGCAATTTTCTCCGTTTGTTGGGCATTTTCTGTATTTTGTTGAATATTAGAAACCATTTCTTCCATCGAAGAAGAAATTTCCTCAGCAGCAGATGCTTGTTCTGTGGCTCCTTGCGATACAGTTTGTGAATTGGAACTCATTTGTTGGCTTGCAGCTGCTATATTATTTGCCGATTTACGCACTTCAGAAACAATTCTTGCAGTAGATTTTACCATTTCGTCAAGGCTCTCCATAAACTCATCTTTCTCAGAGCGTTTTTGTATTTCAATAGATAAATCGCCTAATGCAACCAGTTTGGCTTTGCTTATGATTTGCCTCATAGAATCTGAAAGCGAATTAAGGTTATTCTTTATCTTATTAAATTCACCGTAATATGTTTCCCTTATTGGCTAGGTATATCTCCGATTGAAATTTTATTTACATATTCAGCTGCAACATTTAGTGGAAAAATCAAAGCATCAAGTGTTTGGTTCATCCCTTCTGCAATTCCCCGAAATTCAAAATTAATTTTGTCAACATCAGCCCGTTCGTTTAATTGGCCACCCAGTGCAGCATTTGTAAGCCTCTTCATTTCTTTGATCAATACAGCGACAATATTGTTTATGTTCCTGTTAAAATAAACAGATAATCCAATTAACAAGACAATAATAAAAGTTAGTACAACAACAGCTGAGTTTATCATGTTAGAAACTAACACATCATATTCTTTAAATCCAGCCGCGTTTTCCTTTTGGATACTTTCCGAAACTAAATTGAGGTTATTATGAATTTCTGCAATATTATAATCGAAAGTGGAATTTATTTTCGCCAGGTCTTCAGCTTTTGAATTATTTTTAGCAATTAATGGGAAAAGCATATTCTCAACATTAAAAATCAAGTCTTCATAAATTGCTTTTGATTTATCAAATGCTGTTGTTTCTTCAGGCGTATTGACATTTTTTTTCAGTTTAAGGAAAATTTCGGAATTTTCATCCTTGATTTTTTGCCATTTCAACTTGGTTTCGTTCATATCACGGTTGATAATAGCATCAGCAATAACCTGGTATGTTTTTGCACCCAACCCACTTGCACCTGCTACATAAATAGCGTCCTCAGCCCTTTTTCTGCTTTGGTCCTGTATCTGCCCAAGATGATTGATACTAAATATTTGAAATGATCCAATTCCAATAAATATTAGCAGGATAAGACCAAATACAATTATAATTTTTTGTCCGATTTTAAGTTTTCGTAACATAACGATTAGTTTTATTGGTTAATATAATAGTTAATGCCTATTTGTATTTTGCAATGAATTGTTCTAAGGTAAGAATTTCATCCTTACTAAACAAAATATCCTGGTCAATTATATTTAATGACATATACTTATCCTTCCGAAAAACCCCAAAAATTGGATATTTAGATAAATAATTATTAGCTGTTATTTCATTTCTTTTAATTTCCATTACCTCTAGTAATGCTTCTATTATAATACCAACAACTAATTTTTCAAATTGATTTAATATTTCAATAATCAAAACACAAGCTTTGTTGTTATATTCCTCTTGTATTATCCCAAATTTTGGCCGGGCATCTGTAACAGGTAAAAAAGTCCCCCTAAAATTTATTGTACCACTTATAAGGTTATTGCCATGAATGCTTGTTACACTAGACATTTCAACAATGTTAAGGACTTTTGAAATTGGAACAGCATAAAATGACATCCCTAGTTTAAATGTGAGATATGATGCAATATCACTAATAGTATTTGTCTTCATAACTTGTATGCTTCAACAATTCTTTCCATTTCTTCCTGAATAAGCCAAAAACCGGCCTTAATAAATATTAGTTGTTTTGAAAATATTTAATTTTCTCTAATTTTATTGACGTTTTACAAGAACATCTTAAATGGCAGTAAATCAAATCTTGTTTATCGCGATATGTAAGAGAATTAAACCATGCAACTTTTTCAGATGTGGATTTTTTTTGAAGCCATTGAAAAAAGCATGAATATTTTTCTTTGCCAAATGGACAATAGAACATTCCCTGCATAATCACTTCGTCATAAATAAAACTGCTTTTTGTCGATTTCATGGCAATATGTATTTTTTGTTGAAATATCCTTCAATAAAATTATGTTGCAAATATTTATTTTTCAATAGTTTAATTACTCGATTTAAGTATGGATTATACCACGGTTTTGTAGTGAAAATACCTTAGTAAACAAGGTATAAATACTATTTTTTTGTAATATCAAAATCAATCCATGATAATTTTATACTTGGAGTATCTAAGATTGTCCCTGCTTCATGTCCTTTAGAAAAGCTAGTTTGCTCGCTGGATAAGTGTTTTCTTAACAACCTGACTTATGATCTTACAGTTCAGTTCATGAAATATATGTGCAGCAAAAAGTCGTCGGATAATTTAAATTAATTGAATAATTTTCAAATTCCTTTTGAGTATTTCCCGTCAAAAAATTTAGGTAAACATTGTCTTAAAATTGAGCGTTTTTCAAATTAAATGTAGTGAAATCGCTGCGCCAGTTAATCAACTTAAGCATGTAAATTTGTATTATAATTATTAAACTAATTTCATGCGCCCATTTATTCAATTTAGTTCAAGGAATATTCAAAAAAGTAATGAATATTACCTGGCTTTTCAGATCGATGACGATTATTTTGCAGCTAATTTTCCAAAAATTGCAGGTTTTTCAAAAGATTTTCAGTTTTCCCCTTATAAAGGAAATGTACCTTTTATTTCCGGGCTTGCAATAGTTAACAACGAAAATATTCCTGTTATTGATTTGAAAAATAAAATTGGAATGAGTAGCAATTCATGCATAAATAATGGCAAAATTATTGTAATAGAAATCGAAGTACATTATAATATACTAAAATTTGCTGTCTTGTACGACACATTAGGCGATGCTTTCGAATTGTCACCAAAGAAAATACTCCCGGTTCCAAATATTGGCAAACAATTTACATCTGGAAGTGTTAAAGGTGCCCATATTATAGAAAACCAGTGTATTATGTTGATAGACCTTGAAAAAGTTTTTTCTATCGATGATTTAATTGATATTAAAATAGCTTATCCTGACAAACAAAAAAAGTTGGTATAATATTAGGTTTTGGTTTTTGTAAAAAGTAGTAGGTTTTTCTCAGGCCTTGCAAGATTTATTTCTGCAAGGCTTTTTTTATAAGTTTTAATTTGAACCCGTTCATTTTTTTAGTATTTTCGGGTGCCCGGAAATTATATATTTTATGAAAATAGCTGTAGATTTTGATGGGACAATTGTAGAACACGCTTATCCGGCAATAGGGAAAGAAAAGTTATTTGCATTTCAGACCCTGAAAGAGTTACAGAAAAGAGGTTTTTATCTGATTCTTCTGAACCTATCGGACAGGGAAAGAATTGGATGAAGCTGTTGAATATTGTAAAAATAATGGAATTGAATTCTATGCTGTCAACAAAAATTACCCTGAAGAAGAATTTAATATTAATATTAGCAGGAAGATAGATGCAGATATTTACATCGATGATAAAAATTTAGGAGGTTTCCCGGGATGGAGCGAAGTGTGGCAAAAAATTAACCCGGATAATTTACAATTCAATAGCTTTTCGGAATTAAAACCAAAAGGAAAAACTTTTATTTCGAAGATAAGGAACTTACTCATTAAATAAAATCTCAGAAAATATTTTTAAGGATGAAAAACATATTCATGTTCAACTTTGCTCTAACTTTATTGGTTTCATTCTCATGCCAAAACAGCGGTAACCCACATTCAGGAATGACTAAAAATTCTGAACGACCGCTAAAAATTCAAAACATATTTTTAAATTTATTAAACCAGATAATACATCAAGATTACGCATAGGCGATAATCTCGCTATTGAATTTAGATCATTAAGCGATTCAGATAAAATTGATTCAATAAAAGTCAATATTGATAATAAGTACATTGCTTCTTTAAAAGAAAAAGAATTTAAAATGCAATGGACAACTAAAAATAGTTTATTGGGATTTGCAAATATCCAGGCCATTTCATTTTCAAAAAATAAGTCAACTGATACAATTTCAACTTCTGTAAATATTTTTCCTGGCGATGAGCCGATTAACTATACTTATAAAGTTATTAAAACATATCCCCACAGCCGTAATGCATATACTCAGGGATTAATTTTTGAAAAAGGATATTTTTATGAAAGCGATGGGGAATATGGAAAGTCGGCTTTAAGAAAAGTAAAACTTGAAACCGGCGAGAGCATTAAAATTATTAGTTATGACAGGAAAATATTTTCCGAAGGAATAGCCATTTTTAATGGGCAGATTTTCCAGCTTACCTGGAAAGAAAAAACCTGCTATGTTTACAACAAAGAAACTTTCGAACTTATAAAAAAACTAAATTTCAATATCGAGGAAGGCTGGGGACTTGAATTCGATGGCCAGAATTTTCTAATGACCGATGGAAGCAATGTTATTTACCAAATGGAGCCCGAAAGCTTTACACAGGTCGGGAAAATTGAAGTGATGGATGAAAATGGCCCGGTAATTAGGCTTAATGAATTGGAATTGATTAAAGGAATGTTATATGCAAATATTTATTTGACCGATAATGTTGTAATCATTGACCCGGCTTCTGGTAAAGTGTGTGGCCGAATAGATTTTTCCGGACTTCTGTTAAAAACAGATTTTAAAGAAAACACTGATGTGTTAAATGGCATTGCCTGGGATAAATCATCCGGGCATTTGTTCATTACCGGGAAAAACTGGCCAAAGCTATTCGAAGTTGAAATTGTAAGAAAGTAATTTTGTTTTCAACAAGCTGAATACTCATAATTATTGTAGATAATTCGGTAAAATTTGGGCTAAAGCCCACAATCATCTGATAATAAATTACCCCAGCCTTAAGGCCGGGGCTAATGAAATCTAATACCGATGAGGGCTTTTAGCCTATAACTTTATGAACTCTAATTAATCAAACAGGCTTTAAAATGAATGTCGTAAATTTGCTACAATAAAATATTTCAGATATGGCGCATATACTTGTTATTGATGACGAGAAAAGCATAAGGAACACGCTAAAAGACATTTTAGAATATGAGAAACACAATGTTGACCTGGCAGAAGATGGCATCGAAGGTTTGGCATTATTCGAAAAAGGGATATACGACCTCGTGTTGTGCGATATAAAAATGCCAAAAATGGATGGGCTTGAAGTTTTGGCAAAAATATTTTCTCAAACTACCGACACACAGGTTATAATGATTTCAGGGCATG
>CAVSGB010000170.1:0-30776 GCA_963726845.1 uncultured Bacteroidota bacterium
CTCCGGGTTTCAGCTCTTCAGCCTGCTCTTCAATATGTGTCTGTTTTTCAAGCAATAGCGAGTTCGTTTCTTCTAATTCATAAGTCCGTTCTTTTACTTTATCGGTGAGTTGTTTTTGCTGTTGCTGATAAAAAGCAATTCGAAGAATATAAATTATATAAATTGAAATAATTAATATTAGGATAATTAATGCTTTAAACCACCATGTTTTCCACCAGGGACCAAGGACGACCAATTTATTGAGTTCCGGTTTCATTCCAGACACCATCGCTATTGCTTGCTTTGACATGAAAATTATATACACCCGGATCTAAATTTGTATAAGTTGCAGTCCTGTTTTTCGAATCGGTATTCCGCCACTGGTTATCAAAACCCTCCATCTTATATGAATAAAGGTTCTTAGAAGGATTTGTGAATTCTAAAGCAGAAAATTCAAATGAAAAGAAATTAATTTTATAAGAAATTGTTAGTTCAGTAATATCATTAATTGACTTGTTAAGAATAACATTACCTTCTATTTTCTCACCCGCCTTTACCGATTTATTAAAGACTTTAAAATCTGTTATACAAACCCGTGGAGGTGCATTGTTGAAAGGTATTTCATTGGGATAAAATGAGTTAAACCCATTTATACCTCCTACATACAACTTTCCATTCTTATTAAGAAAACTTGCCCTTGAAAAACTCACGTCCTGCAAACCATCTGACTCATCAAACTTCCGAAATACATTTATTTTTGTATCGAACTTCCAAAACCCATTGACTGTATTGATCCAAATATTATCGTACTTATCAATTGTAGTTGCCCTTATGCCTAAATCGCTTAACCCGTTTTTGTCTGTGTAAGATGTGAATTTGTTATTAGCGACATCAAGCTTATTTATAATTCCTTCGTCAGTGCCAAACCACATGTTTCCCTTATGGTAGTCACAAATTGCAAATATACTATTTGAGCTAATACTGTTTAATTTGTTATCGTGTACATAATGGTTAAATTTTAATTTTAAAGGCTGTTTATTAAAATTATAATCATCAAGCTTAATCATATCTAAACCACTGGATGTAGCAATCCACAAATAATGCCTGCTGTCTTCAAATATCTGGGAAGTATAAGCTTCAACAAAACTATTAGGATCGTCAGCATCCTTTCTAAACCGATAAAACTTATTGGATTTTCGGTCAAACAGGTTTAAAGTGCCTGCAATTGTACCTATCCAGAGATTATGATTGCTATCTTCAGTTATTGACCACAGGTCGTTATGACTAATTGATTGAATATCGGCCGGGTTATAAGCATAGCAAGTAAATTTATTCGTTTTACGGTTGAGCATATTCAGACCACCCGCGTAAGTGCCAACCCAAATGTTGCCTTCAAAATCTTCTGCCAGACATAACACAGCATTGCTGCTTAAAGAGTTTTTATTTCCCGGTTCATTGAGATAATATTTGAATTTATGGGTTTTCATATTGAGAAAATTCAACCCGCCACCATCAGTACCAATCCATAAATCACCATTTTTATCTTCTATAAGCGCTAAAATTGATTTATGGTTTAAACTGTTTTTATCATTGGAGTTTGGGCGGTACAACCTGAACTTGGTTTTCATTTCATTGTACTTATTTAATCCGTCATTGTATGTGGCAACCCAGGTAATATTCGAATTATCCTGAAATGTAAAATAGGCAGCATCACTACCAAGCGAATTTGGATTCGAAATATCGTACTTTGTAAATTCAAAATGTCCGGTATTTTTATTAAAAATTGAAATTCCGCCACCGTCAGTACAAATCCAAAAAATCCCATTTTTATCCTTCCGGATATGCCTTACCTGGTCAGAAGATAAAGAATTCTCTCCTGCATGAAAAACATACTGCTTAAAAACATTTTTATTTCTATCCCATGAAAAAATGCCGTCACCTCTTGTAGCAAACCAATACAAACTGTCAGAATCCTGAAATTGAAGAGAAACGAAATCTGTTTTCTTTTCAATATCAGGAATATTTAATGTGATGTGGTTAAAATTATCAAGCTTTTTATTGTAAAGATCAATAATATTGGCACCTGCATTAATCCAAATATTCGATTGCCTGTCTTCACAAATCGACCGGATATAATTGCTATTAATACTATTTCGGTCTTTATCATCATGCCTGTAACTTTTAAATCGTGGTTTTTCTTTTGTATAATCAATCTGATTATTGACATCCAATGAATTTAAACCATGATAAAAAGTTCCTATCCATAAAGTTCCTTTCGAATCCAGGTACATACATTGCAAGTCATTTCCGACCAAAGAATAATTATTATTGGGTTCGTAATGAATTCTTACAAATTGATCTTTTTCTCTGTTATAAATGCTCAACCCTGTATTGCAAGCAATCCATAATCTTCCTTTATTATCCTCAATAATTTGTCTGACACCATTTGAAGAAATTGTTGTAGAGTCACTGGAAACTGAAGAATAAGTCTTAAACCCATACCCATCGTATCGATTTAAGCCACCCCAGGTGCAAACCCACAAAAAACCCTGTTTATCCTGCATAATATTAAGAGTTTGCGGATTTGAAAGCCCTTGTATTTTTTCAAATACCAATTCATTATTCTGGCCAAAAAGGTGAATAGAAGTCAAGGCAAACAGGATTATGAACCCAAATGTTTTTTTTATCAAAATATGTTTCATGTTGATATTGCAGGTATATTTCAAATTTAAAATTAAGTAAAAATTGCTCAAATTATCGATATTTATTTCTATGAAGTTAAAATAATCCAATTGCCTTAGAATTATCTTAAACTTGCATAAAAAATAGTTAATTTTATAGAACAATTAGAATATCAATTAATATTCAAAAAAATAATTATAAAAAAGATGGTAAAAAAAATAATTGTCATATCCCTTACGCTTTCATTATTAATGGTATCGTGCAATAATAAGACATCTTTTAAGCAATACAATATTCAAGGCCAAATTAAGGGAATCTCAAATTTCAAAATATATTTAAAAAAATATGTAGGTTCCGGTTATCTTACAATCGATTCTGCAATAGTTACCGATGGTAAATTTCATTTTACGGGCAGTATGTGTCTGCCTGAATTATATAGGATTACACTGGCAAATTCGGATGATTATATTCCAGTTTTTGTTGAAAACACTAATATCATTATTAATGCGACCATCAACAAATTTGATAGTGCAGTAGTATCTGGTTCTGCCAGTCATGATTTGCTTAAACATTTATTGGCTTCGCTTGATAGTATTGATAATGTTGCCAAGCCGCTTTACGATGCTTATGATTCAGCAAAAAAAATTGGTGACTCAAAGAAAGTTGCGGTAATAGAGAATAAAATTGATTCAAATTCAAAATTTCAGAATATCTATATTAAAAATTTTGTAAAAACCCATAAATCATCCGTAGTATCTGCATTTGTTCTATATAAATATTTATCAGGTGAATTGGAATTGGAAGAATTGGTTTCTTTAAATAATAGTTTAGACACGGCATTAAGGAAATCTGTCTATGTCGGTTTCCTTAAGGACCAAATTGAAATAAAGAAGAAAACACAAGTAGGAATGCCTGCTATAGATTTTGTGCTTACGGACACATCTGGAACACAATTGAAACTTTCGTCCCTATTTGGCAAATACATTTTAATTGATTTTTGGGCATCGTGGTGTCCTTCGTGCCGGCAGGAAAATCCGAATGTTGTATCAGCATATAAAAATTATAAAAAGAAAGGGTTTACAGTTCTTGGTGTTTCATTCGATACAAAACGTGCGAACTGGATCAAAGCTATCCGGGATGACAAGCTTGAATGGAACCATGTGTCCGATCTTCAGGGATGGAATAATGCAGCAGGCAGGATATATGGAATCCGTTCAATTCCATCTAATATATTACTTGATCCTAAAGGGGTAATAATTGCTAAAAACGTTCGTGGTACTGAGCTTCATAAAAAATTAGCGGCCCTGTTAAAATAGGACTGCTAAAAAAAGAATAAATCTTTTACAATATTAGTTAAGCCTTATTCTGAACATCATCCACCTTTTGCTCGTGTACATCGCAAACACGGCCAGAAGGGTCAGTATTTTTCTGCCATTTCGGTACCCATTTCAATACCGATTTAATGGCATCCCGGTGTGGATAGTATTTTTCAAAAATAGTACGGAAATAAAAAGCTTCTTTTGTAGCAGGTGTATTATGAGGGAATCGTTCTTCTGCCGAGGCAAAATCTTTGTCAGAAACAACTCTATCACAATAAGCAACAATACCGTCTATCCAACTATAGCCAACACCATCACTGAATTGTTCCTTCTGTCGCCATAAAATTTCATTTGGCAGATACGGATCCGATTTAGAGTCAAAAGCTGCACGCAAAATATATTTTTCGGGTTTTCCAACCGAACGGTTCGGCCGTTTGGCATTTCCCCTGATATTCATAACTGCATCAAGGAAGTATCTGTCAAGAAATGGCACCCTGACTTCAAGTCCATGTGCCATAGTAGATTTATCAGCCCTTAAGCAATCAGTATGTCGACAGTAACCCTACCCTGCGGATAGTTTCTTTTGTAAAGTCTTCATCAGAAGGTGCATTGTGAAAATATAAATATCCACCAAAAATTTCGTCAGCCCCTTCGCCTGATAAAACAACTTTTATTCCCATATCGCTTATGTATTTTGACAGAAAATACATTGGAGTGGAAGCGCGAATAGTCGTCACATCATATGATTCGAGATGCCAGATAATTTTTTCTATAGCTTCAATGCCTTGTTCAATAGTAAAAAACACATCATGATGTTTTGTTCCGATGAAATCTGCAACTTTCCGGGCAGCTTTAATATCAGGCACATCAGCGTTCAGTCCAACTGAGAATGAATGGAGGTCCTGGTTTGTTCCACGTAACAAACGCACAGTAATTGCTGATATAAGGCTTGAGTCGAAACCTCCGGAAAGGAGCACTCCAAGTGGCACATCGCTCATTAGACGCTTGCGGGTCGCTTCTGTAAGAAAATAATTTAATTTGGTTAAATCAACTTCATCGTTGCAATTTGTGTAATCATGATATTTTGGCTTATAATACTGCACCGAACCGGTTTCTCCACTGAAATAATAACCCGGAGGAAAAGGTTCAAACGATTCACACTGGTCAGCAATAGCTTTCATTTCTGACGAAAAATACAAATTTCCTTCCTTGTCTTTTCCATAATAAAATGGTTTGACACCTATAGGATCGCGGGCAACCATAAACTTATCGCCGTCGATAACTACAAATGCCCAGTCACCATCTAATTCGTTGCAAAAATCATAACCGTATTTTTCGTACAAATGAACAATTACTTCACTATCGCATGTAGTCCTAAAATTATGGTCAGCAAGTTTTGTCTTGCGCAAATACATGTAATTATAAATTTCGCCATTATGTACTACATAAGCATTATTAGTTCCACGTATAGGCTGACGGCCTGTATTTAAGTCCATTATCGAAAGCCTTTCGTGTGTCATTATGTAACCATTCGGAAACTGGATAAAACCGCTCTCATCAGGCCCACGATGACTCATCCTTTTTGACATTTGCTTCACAACTTCCAAATCTTTCTTGCCAATAACTGCTAAAATGCCACACATGATTTCAAATTTTTATGTAATTTTAAACTGTAAGTTTTCATCTTCATTTTTTTATAAATTGAAACTTTGATTTTTTAATAATTAAACGATTTTAAATAAATATTGTTGCAAATTTAATATTTTGAAATAAAATTGCAATATTTCTTAACATTTTTACATAAATATCACTCATTTAATATTATTTTAATTTTTTTTTAAAGTTTAGGGGGTATTATTTTTAAATTTAAAATTATATGGAAGATTTCATTCAAATTGACAACCTTGATAAAAAAATACTTTCAATAATTCAGGGAAATGCACGAATTCCTTTTCTGGAAGTTGCAAGAGAATGTGGCGTATCAGGTGCTGCAATTCATCAACGGGTTCAGAAACTAAGCAAAATTGGTGTAATTACTGGTTCTGAGTTTGTAGTTGACCCTAAAAAAGTTGGTTACAATACTTGCGCTTATATTGGTATTTTTCTCGAGAAGGCTGGGTTTTATAACGATGTTGTGGATGAGTTAAAAAAAATTCCTGAAATAACCCAATGCGATTATACTACAGGAAACTACTCAATATTTATAAAGGTATATACCCGTGACAATGAACATTTGAGAAATATACTGGCAGACAAGTTACAAACAATTAACGGGGTTGCCCGGACTGAAACTTTTATATGTCTTGAGGAAAGCTTCAACAGGCATTTGCAGGTAATTTAATGCGGAGACTGGAGAACGGGTATTGGATACTGAATAATGGATACTGGATGCTGGATTCTTGATACTGGATTCTTGATTCTTGATACTGGGTATTGGATACTGGATATTTGATATTGGATGCTGGATTCTTGATACTGGATGCTGGATACTGGATGCTGGATACTGGATGCTGGATGCTGGATTCTTGATTCTTTATACTTGATTCTTTATACTTGATACTTTATACTTGATACTATTTACTATACTTTATTTACATTATCACTTTTCCAAATGCAAAAATAAATATAGGGTTAAATATTGTTGGTAAACGCGATGACGGTTTTCATGATATTGAAACCATTTTCTATCCTGTGCACCTTTGTGATATACTTGAGATAGTTGAAAATCCTGCAGGAAGCCACATGCCGCTTTTTTATAATACCGGACTGATAGTCGACTCAGCGGTTGAGAAAAATTTGTGTATTAAAGCATACCGGCTGCTTCAAAATGATTTTCTGATCCCTGAAATATCTGTTCACCTTCATAAGATAATCCCTTATAGTTCCGGGCTTGGCGGAGGATCCGGAAACGCAACTTTTACCTTATCAATGCTGAATAAAATGTTTTGTCTTGGCCTGAATGATGAATTATTGAAAATGTATGCCTTAAAGTTAGGGAGTGACTGCGCATTTTTTTTAAAGAACATACCATTGCTGGCAAAAGGACGAGGAGATGAATTTTCAGGCATAAATTTAAACCTTGCCGGTTGGCATATTTTATTGGTGAAACCAGATATTCATATCTCAACTGCTGAAGCATACAAAGAAATAATACCGCAAATCCCTTCACATGATTTGGCTGAAAACATTTCCCTGCCAGTTGAAGACTGGAAAAACTTTATATTCAATGATTTTGAAAAACATCTTTTTATAAAGCATAAAGAATTGCTTTCAATTAAGGAAACCCTGTATAGCCTTGGTGCAGTTTACGTTTCATTATCAGGAAGCGGTTCATGCATGTACGGCCTTTTCAGGGAAAAGGTTGATGTCTCAAATACTTTTAAAGAATGCTTTGTATGGAGTGGTATTTTATCGTAAGATTTCGGCTATTTAATAAAATTGAAAATTTCATAATAAGCCTTCTCAACACTTATTTTTAAATCATCATTCACAATTTGGACATCGAAATTTGAGGCAAGTGACAACTCGTAATCTGCCCTGACCAGTCGCTGATGTATTTTATTCTTCTGATTCAGTCCCCCGTTTTCGCAAACGTTGCTCCAATTCGTTAACTGAAGGCGGCATAACATATAATGCCAACGTATTTTTTCCGAAAATTCGTTTTAGGTTCATCCCACCTTTCACATCTACATCGAAAACAACAATGTTACCTTTATCCCAAATCCTTGTAAGTTCTGATTTTAAAGTGCCATAATAATTATCTCGGTAAACTTCTTCCCATTCGATGAATTCATCTGCAGCTATTTTTTCACGAAATTCAATAATATTCAGAAAATAATAATCTTTACCATGTTGTTCATCTAATCTTGGTGGACGGCTACAGGCAGATATTGAAAATTCGAGATGAAGTTCAGGCCTTTGTAATAATTGTTTAACTATTGTAGTTTTGCCTGCCCCACTCGGGGCCGAAAATATAATGGATTTGCCAGTCATTAATTAGAAACATTAAAGCACATTCAACAATTGCTCTTTTATTTTCTCCAATTCATCTTTCATCATTATTACATGCTTCTGAATATCTGCATCATTGGCTTTTGAACCGAGCGTATTTATTTCGCGCCCCATCTCCTGGGAAATAAACCCGAGTTTTCGGCCTGAGGATGCTTCGCTTTGCATGGTTTTCAGAAAATAAACACAATGATTTTTTAACCTTACTTTTTCTTCAGTAATATCAAATTTTTCAAGAAAATAAATAATTTCCTGCTCAAACCTGTTAATGTCAATGCTCCCGGCAGGAATAAATTCATTCAGGTTTTTCTGCAACCTTTCTTTTATCCTGTCAATCCTGATTTGTTCAAAAGAGGATAAGTTCTGTAGAAGTTCTTCAATTCCTGTGACCCGTTTAAAAATATCGTTTTCAAGCGCCTTACCTTCCTGTATCCTGAAATTATTAAAAGCGGTCAATGTTTCCTGCAAACAATCCATAAGCACTTTAGATTCTTCTTCAGATAATACATTTTGTTCCGATTTTAAAGTTTCAGGCAGGCGTAGCGCGGCCAATAAAATATTTTCAGTAATTGGAATTTCGAGTTCACACGCTATATTTTTTATCTGGTTGAAATAATCTTTCACCAATTGTTGATTGACCTGAACAGGCCTGTCTGGTTCGCTTTGCTCCACAGTAAGAAAAAAATCGACTTTACCGCGCTCAACCTGTCTGGAAATTTCATTCCTGAATTCCAATTCTCTTTCTTTATACAGCAACGGCATTCGTACATTTAAGTCCAGTTGTTTGCTGTTCACCGAACGTAACTCAATAGATATGTTTTTATGTCCAAATTTACAGGTTGCTTTTCCGTATCCTGTCATCGACCTCATCATGTTTTTTTTAGCAAATGTAAGAATATAAAGGGAACCAGGAAAATCCACCGCTAAACTATTTCTCCCCAGTCAATCATGAATGCTCACCCAAAAATCAAAAAACAAAATTAGCCGCCAATTCCTAAATCGCCTAACTCCACTAAATATAGATTATTAAACATTTAATTTTGATTGAATTTAGCGCTTTGAAGATTTATTTATAAAAAAACCTTTTCGGAGCAGGCACAAATATGAAGTTTTAAAACTGGCATTATTGAAGTTTGCGTGAAGACATTGGGTTTCTTAAATTTTCTGCATTTTTTAAAACTGCTTTTACCGACCCAACCAAAATTTCTGCTTCAACCTGCAACGCAATATGGTTTTCGTCATCGGTTACCCACACTTTTAAGTCTTCCCCATCTTTAAAAATTGTGCCCTCTACCAATTTTGAAGAAAATTTTATGCAGTTATATTTATGATTATCACGCGTTGTAAAAACTTCTTTGCCAAGATAACGTATGTAAAGTGGATATGTTTTATCAACAATAATAACCCAAAAAGGAATTTTTTCATTTATCTTACATTTTGAGAAATCGATGTTACGGACATAATAAATTGCAGACACCAGGTCATTAAGGCATTTTGCCAGATTAAGTGTATCGCTGCGACGGGGAATATCTGTAGTTTGAATAGTTGCATAGAGTTTGTTAAACGAATGATTGAATGTATAATCTTCAAAAACCAGATTGCTTCCTTCGATTGAGTTACGACTCGCCAAAGTGTTTGAAGTGTCATTGTATCAACATACGATTCAAAGTAATCACGAACCTTATAAAACCAGTCGTACGATTTATAAGAAGTACCAAAAGAATGAAAATAGAAAACAGGCTTTTCTTTATATTTTGCCCCACTTACTTCAAAAGTTACTGTACCTGCCGGTACCCATATACTGCCAACTATAAACAACTTCATATTCAATTTTTTCGCCAATTCTATAAGCCTTATTGTGGTTATAGCATTGACTTTTTAATATTTGCAAGGAAATAATAATCAGAAAGAATAAAAAAGTGGCCCTTTTCATGAAACAAACATGTTTTGTAAAAACAAACATTATGGTAATAATTTTTGATATCATGGATAGTCCATGAGAATCAACATTAAGATTATTAAATATTTAACTAAAATATTCGAGTAAAACAATAAAAATCAAGATTCAATTATGGATGTAAAATTGGGAAAAAAGAATTAATTTGAATTATAAAGACATAGATATTGTTTTAATAAATTGCTGAAAAATAAGAAATTATTTTCATGGAAAGTGAAATTTCTTTTTTAGTCCAAGAAATTATTAATTGATTAATTTAGTTCGTTACATCCCTAAGTCAAATCTTTATTCCAATAATTGTAACATCATCTATTTGATCCAAATTACCTTTCCAGGAATTAAAAGCTTGCACCAATGCTTCTTTTTGCATGGCTGGTGATTCTTGTAAATTATTGATTATAATGTTCTGTAGTTGTTTGTATTTGAACTTCTTCCCTCCTGTTGAACGAGCTTCTTCATCGGGTCCCCCAAACTGGTCAGCATACCCGTCGGTCATTAAAATGAACCTTGAATTAGGCTTATAATCAAAAGTATGCGTTGTAAAAGGTTTTCGGCGGTCGGTTCTTCCAATAGGTTGTTTATCGGCTTTCACTTCTACAAAAATCTGTTCGGAATCCTGTTCTATTTTGCTATCAATTACTATTGGATTTGGCGTATACCATAACGGGTTATTGGCGCCGCTCCATTGCAGATTGATAATATTTTCTTCCCCATTCATATTTTTAATTTTATGAATGGCCAATAAACTAATATCCATGCCATCTTTAATTTCTTCACCACTTTTTTCAAAGGTATCAATTACTAAATCCGTTACTTTATCTAATATTTCTCCTGTTTCGGTCAATTCAAATTCAATTACAGCGCGGTTTAGAGCCTGACAGCATATAACTGATAACATTGCCCCGGGAACACCATGACCTGTGCAATCGGCTGCAGCAATAAATATTATTGAATATCCTGAGTTTTGGATATCTTCATTATTCACAACATTGTACCAGTAAAAATCACCAGCAACAATATCTTTAGGTTTATAAAGTACAAATGAACTTGGCAGGCTTTTGGCAATTTCGTATAAAGGTGGCAAAATGGCATTTTGAATTCGTTTAGCATAATTGATACTATCAATAATTTCCTTTTGGTGTTCATCAACCAGATGTTTCTGATGTTCAATTTCATCGCGCTGGGCTGCAATTTCCTCGTTTTGTTGGTTTAACTCAAAATTCCGCTCTTCAATTTGTTCTTTTTGTTCTATAATTTCCTCTTTCTGTTTTACTACTTGCGCTGTTCTTATTGCAACCTTTTCTTCAAGTATCCGCTTTTCTCTTTGCAATTTGTTTTCCCTTATTTTAATAAATCCATAAATTAATCCAATGACTAATATTATAATTAAAATATAAAATTGGTTAGTTTGATACCAGGGAGGTAAAATAGAAAATGCAAATACTGCCGGATCCGACCAATTTCCATTTGCATCTAAAGCCATAACTTTAAATACATAATTACCTTTTACCAGCCCTGAATATGTAACTTCCTTTACTTCTTTAGCAGGGGACCAGTTATCGTCCCGGCCTTCCAATATGTATTTGTACCGTAATTTATCGGGATTGGTTAAAGATATTGCAGAGAACTGAAATGTTAAATTATTATCGGTATATGCAAGCTTCAAGTTTTTAGGCAAATTAAACCAGGGCAAAATGGTATCTGCTTTGGATGACCAATCAATATTCTGGTAAAATAATTGTAAACCGGTAAGATGAACTTCGGGCAAAGGCAAATTTCTTTTTTCAGCCTGCATATTATATCGGGTTAAACCATTAACCGTTCCAATCCATACGATGTTTTGTTTGTCTTTGTAGATGGCGTTATCGTTACATTCTATTCCCGTAAATCCATCGGAATAATTATAATTTCGGGTTTTAATAATTTTGCCGGAATTATCAATCGTGAGTTTGTCAAAACCGTTAAATGTGCCAACCAATAATGTGGTTTTATTTATAAATTTTAAAGATCGGATAGAATTTGAACTTATTTTTTTGTCATCGGCTACAAACTCAATAGCTGTAGTATCGGGTTTATCGGAATTAAATTTATAAATACCCCCATCGTCTGGTCCCAATCCATATATTGCCTTTGTCATCTTCGGTTATGACATTTACATTTTTGTTTTTCAAGCCTTCTGCTTCATCAAATGTCCGTAAAGTACTTTTGCCATTATATCTTGCTAACCCACCGGCAGAGCCAAACCACAACATCCCTTTTTTATCTTCAATGATTGATTTTACTCCTTCGTCATTCATTTTCATGCTTTCTGTGTTAACATTAACAAAGTTTACGCCGTCGAACCGGCTTATACCATTTGCTGTCCCACACCATAAAATTCCCTTTGAATCAACAACCATGCAGTTCACCCTGTCATTGACCAATCCATTTCTTTCATTATAATTAATAAAGTTTTTCCCGTCAAACTTTACAATTCCTTTGTTGGTTGTCCCAATCCAAATATTTTGATTTGCAGCCTTTCCAATGGCAATGGATGAGATAGAATTACTAATGAGCCCATCTTTTTTAGTATATATTTTAAACACAGCATTTTCCTCAAAAAAATTCATAATTGTTATCCCGCCACCATCAGTTGCTAACCAGTAATTTCCATCTGCATCCTGATCTATTGCCTGAATTTTGGAGTTTGAAAGACCATCCTTAACTGTATAATGGGAAAAATAGTCGCCGGTCGACATACATAATCCATCACCGTTGGTACCTATCCAGATATTTCGCTCCTTATCTTCAAATAAACATAAGATCTGATTCCCCGAAAGACCTTGTTTTGTTGTGTAAGTTTCAATTTTAAATTTTGAAGATTTACTTTTGGGGATAAATCTGGTAATCCCGTTATCCGAAGTTCCAAACCAAATGTTTTTGGAACTGGTGTACAGAATATCCCAAACAGCATTTCTATCTAATCCATTAAAAGTTTTATAGGAAATCTCTGGCAGCTGATTGCTTTTTCCTGTATTTAGTTGGAACGCACCGGCATTATAGGTACCAAACCATAAATTTTCGTTATCGTCCTTGCTTATACTCAATAGCATATCGCTGGGTAAGTTATCCCTACCGTTGATTACCTTAATAGAATAATTGTATTTATTGGGATGAAATATATTAATGCCCCCAAAAGTAGCCGCCCATAAGTTTTTCTCTTTGTCTTCCAATAAATCGAAAACAAAATTATTGCTCATTCCTTTTGAGACATCGTAAACTGATATTATTATTGAATCGGGACTTATTATTTTAATATCATTTAAGCCGCCATCATCAGTTCCGGCTAAAATATCTTTTCTGTAATTTTCTAACAGGCAAAGTACCGTTGTACCATATAACCCGTTTTTTTTGCTGATATTTTTAAATAATTTTCCATTATAAACTGAAAGCCCTTCGTCGGTTCCAAACCATAAGAGCCCTTTACTATCCTCGAGAATACTTCTTACTACATTCCCAATAAGTCCTTCTTTCTTAGAATATATTTTAAATTTCTTCCCATCAAATGAACATAGTCCCCCACCGGTCCCTATCCATAAATAACCGCGTTGGTTCTGTTTTACACAATAAATGTTTGACTGTGGCAATCCATCTTTAACCAACCATTGTTTAAAATTATTATTTTGAGCTTTGCTTGTTAAGCATAAATTAATTGTGAAAGCAAAGAATAGTAAGTGTATTTTATGCATCTAATTGTTCCAAATCAGAATTTAAAATGGATTATTTTTTTATAAAAATATACTGACCACCTTCATCCCCGGCATTCTTGATAGGAGAAAACTTTGGTGTTTGTTCAGAATTATTTATGACCGGAATTTTAATTTTCGTGTACAACTGGCTTACATCAAAATATTTTCCCTGGTTCGACTCAAGTGTTTTTATAAGATAATAAGCGAATACAGAGTGACCATCTTTTCCGCCATCCATCACAGGCTCCAAACCGCCAGATGTTAATGCCTGCCGGGAAACCAGGTTTTGTACCTCCCGATAATATTTTTCTGATTCTTCAAAAGGAACGCTTATTGTATTTCCCCTGAAAATATCGCCACTAAAACAAGCATCAGAAATGAGTAACGTGTGTTTCGATTTTATACCACTAATATAGGTTTGAATATCGGAATTGGAAATGTACCTTGAAGTAGAAGCTATGGTAGCATCCACAGGCACCCAGAACCCTTTGCTTAATTCTTTTTTATATTCACCGTGTCCTGAATAATAAATAAACACATTATCGTTCTCTTTAACGTTGTCAACTAACCATTCAAATTTTTTTATAATTGATTCCCGTGTGGCCTGCTCATTATATAAGGATTGGATAAATTCACATTTATATGAAGTGTTCATTAATTTCTCCAAAGCTTTTGCATCGTTTACTGCATTGGATAAAGCCGGCCATGACCCCGAATATTTATCAATACCAATGATCAAGGCATAATAATTTCCAATAATCATATCTTTTGGCTTGGGTACATTTAGTCCTTTTAAAGGGTCGCCGCCACCACGATAAACAGGTTTCGGGCCAGTTTCTGCCTGTTGCTCTATTTGTGGGCCTTGAGCGAGCAAATCGCCAGAGTAATCTGTACTTTCAGGAAGAATTTCGTTCATTTTTACTTTTAAAATAATATCCTTAGCATTGGTAAAAGCAACGCCTTCTATATCAATGCCCATTTTAATTTCGGACAGAGTAAACGATTTGTCGGCATAAAAATCCATTAATATTTCTTTTTCTTCACCGGCAGCCATTGAAGGTATTAGTTCTGAAAGTTTATTGGCAGCCAAAACATGATCGGGCAATAAGAAATTTACTTTTATATTTTTTGCCTGGCCTTTGGTAATATTTTTAATCTTCAATTTTAATGTAATGGGAGCGCCAATTTCGGCCTTTCCTGTTGCCGAAGTGTAGCTCTGTCCCAACACCATGATGTAACTATAACTCCCGGCCCTTTCCTGTTTGAAAATTCAGTTTTAACGGTTCAATGGCTAAATCATTTGCTTCAGATATACTGATGGCAAATGTTCCTGTACCGGCTTGTAATTCTGAATTTACCTGTAAAGGGATGATAACATTTTTAGTTTTTCCGGCATCGAGATTTCCTATAATAAATTCTTTGTCAAACTTTATTTCAGGTATTGGTGTATCCATAGTTACTTTGGCAATAAGATTATAGGCAGCGGCCAGTCCTGTATTGTTAAGGGTGAAAGTTAAACTTGCTTTTTCGCCGCCTTCGATTATACCATTGTTATTGTCATCTTTAATGGTAAGGTTTGATGTTGTAATTTTTGCCAAATCTTTTGACTTTATGTATTTTTTACCACCGATTTTGAGGCCTGAAACATTCCAGGTTTTGAAACTTGCATCCTTACTTGCAGTCAATAAAATATCTCCTTTGTCGCTAAATACAACCGATGTAATATCAGCCGTATGGGCAACAAATTCTTTTTCAATTTTTTTTGTGCCAACATTCCAAATAACAACTTTTTTATCTTTTCCGCAGGCTGCAATATATTGAATATCGGGACTAAATGAAACAGCATTAATTTGATTTTCGAAACCCGAAAGGTCAGCAATTTTATTCCCGGTACTTGGATCCCATAATATTACTTTGCCATTGACCCCGCCACTTGCTAAAAACTTACCATCAGAACTAAAACAGATAGCAGTCACGCCGTTGCAATTGGCATTTATAGTTGATTTTAATTCGCCGGTAGATTCATTCCAAATTTTTACGGTGTTATCTAATGAACTGCTTGCTAATAATATTCCATCGGAGCTATAGCTGAGAGCTGTAATTTCTTTTGTATGCCCTTTCAATGTATAAATTGATGCTTTACTTTTTGTATTGTCCCAAATTTTAATAGTATTGTCTTTTGATCCACTGGCAATAAAATCAGTCATTGGATTAAACGCCAGAGCTGTAATTTCTGCAGTATGTTCTGATAATATTCTAATGGGGATGCCCTTCTCAATATCCACCACCCTGATTTTTAAATCGGCCGAACCGGAAGCATAGTATTTATTCCCGGCACTTATGGCTACTGCAGTAACTTTATCATTATGCTTAAGGGCGCCTTTCATCTTCTCCCCGGTTTTGATGTCCCATAAATAGGTCTTCATATCATTGCCACAGGTCAGTATAAAAGTGCCATCGCTGCTTAAACAGGCAGCATTAATTCCGCCTTCATGGGCATTCTCTTTACTTTTTATAAGTTCCTGGCCAAAGGAAACTTTAATAGTTACAAGTAACAGGCAAAGCAGGTAATATTTTCTCATTTGTAAGATATTAAATCAATAATTCTAAGGTTCTTCATCATTATAAAAGGATTATTAAGTCCTAAGGAATTTATATTTAACGCGTTATAGCATTTGAATTGAATGTTGTACCTATTTATAAGTTTACTCTATTTTTAAAAATTATCAATCTTTTTGAGGAAGAATAATTATTTCAACCCTTCGGTTTTTGCCCCGGCCTTCATCGCTGTCATTATTTGCAACCGGTGCTATATTTCCTTTTCCATAATAGATCATCCGGTTTTCCGAAATATGATTATTCATTAAATAAAAATACACACTTTTTGCCCTGTTTACGGATAATTGAAAATTTATTTTCCAACTGCCTTCTACATCGCAATACCCGATTATTTCAATTCCTGAACCCGGGTATTTATTAATTTTCTCAATAAATGAATTTAGCTCTGCTATATTATTTAGTGACAGTTCACTTATGCCTAAATCAAAATAAATGGTTTTGGCGTTTTTATCTGTCAATGCCTTCATTTTCCCTAAACTTCCCCGTTCTTCAATTTCCGATAACTTATCATTGGGCCCATCGGCAATTAGTTGTAAAATATGGCCAGAGAATAAATCCTGGTTAACAGTTGCATTTTGTTTTGTTGTACCTGAATTCGTCGATTTTGCATGATTAGTTGTGTCTTGTCGGGCTTTTGATTTTTCATTAACTATATTTACCGGGTCAACATTTTTAACCGTATCGCTGTCCACTGTTTTTATAACCTCAACTTCTTTTATAACTTCCTTTTCAGTTTCAACTGTTTGTATAACATCTACATCTTTTTCAACTTCCTTCTCGGTTTCAACAGTTTGGGTAACAGCAACCTCCTTTTCAACTTCTTTCTCAGTTTCCATTATTTGTGCCACATTCATTTCATTGGTAACAGTAACCACCTCGGTACTTGCATCTACCGCATTAAAATCGAAACCGCCTTCATGAATTTCTGCAATATCATAACTTTTATCTTCATTTATCCGCGAATAAAAACGTTTGCCATCAGATGAAGTGCAGAGATTAATATCGTCACGGGTTGTATTTATAGGATAACCCAGATTAACCGGTTCACCGAATTTTTTATCATCCGAAATATCGCTGAAGTAAATATCAAAACCGCCGATACATTTATCAATAAAACCATCGGACGAAAAATAAAGCGATTTCCCATCGGGAGAAAGGTTAGGAAAAACCTCATTCGATGGTGTATTTATTGTTAAACCTATATTTTGTGGCTTACCCCATTTGCCATCCGTATTTTTTTTCAAATAATAAATGTCAAATCCGCCAACACCGCCCGGCCTGTCGCTCGAAAAATAAATTTCATTGCCATCGTTTGAAATAGTGAACCCATTTTCGTTGTATTTCGTATTAATTTCTTTAAAAGGTTCAGGTTTACTCCACGCGCTATCCTTAAAATGACTTATATAAATATCAGCATTGTTCTTTTTATCTATCATTAAATATAGAGTATGGCCATCGGATGAAATGGCCATAGGTTCCTCATCGTATTTCGAATTATATGGAAATGGTTTTATTTCACTCCATTTTCCATCGCTGGTTTTTGTGACATAATAAATATTTTCTGTGCCTGGTTGGTTATTGTTGTTTTTATCCAAAGACCGCCGCGAACTAAAAAATAATAAACTATTATCTAATTTCATTACCGGGTTCGACTCAGCATATTCAGTATTAATACTTTCCAGGAACTTTACATTTACGTTACGCGGGTTTTTAAAACTTTTTTTGGCATTGGAACACATAAGCACTTCTTTTTCGCAACTAAGTGGTGGAGTATCGTAATGGCCCTTATACTGGCTAAAATATTTCAAGGCACTGTCTGGTTCGCTGTTCAGTAAATAAGTTTGGGCCAGAAAATATAGAGCATAATAAGGAGATGCACCGCCTGCGTCGTTTACAAATTTGTAATCGTTTGTTAAACCCGAAATGGATTTTAAAAAATACGGGAGCGCTTTCTTTGGATTGTCGGAAGTAAAATAATAACACAATCCCATTTTAAAATTGGCATCAGCATTCAGTGGTGTCTGGTCCAAAACTTTTTCCCATATTTTCTTCGATTGATCGAACCAGGTTGCACCTTGGTTGTCAGTTCGTTTGTTTAACACTTTGCCAGAATTATTTTCGTTGGCAAGAGAGTAAGCTTTTTGCAAAAGGGTGTTGCCTTCATTAAACAGAGAAGCATTGTTTGTTTGGGAATACAAAATTTGAGTGGCAAAAACCATAACAAACGTAAAAATTAAAGGCAAGGGTAAGAACATGTCGAAAACCCTGTCAGGTTTTGAAGATCTGGCAGGACTATTTAATGCTTTTTTAAGATATGTTGCCACATTTTGTATTTTATTATTGTTTATCATAGCTTTATTTAGTATCAAAGTATAATTATACAAATTGAGGTTGCAATGCTTGACAATGACTTCACGTAACTTAATTATTCTCTTATTAAAAATTAATTTTTCAAACAATTTTTAAAACCTGGCATTTATTCTATTTAATGGACAGCCAACATATCCGTCCGAGCTTTAATGCTAAATTTCTAACTCACATTCAATTAAAACGACCTGACTGGCCTGACATAAAAATAATTAGTCTTCTGAGCATTAAAAAAATTGCCATAAGATTCATTCAAATAATAAGCACTATTTTGACTATATTGGGTCGAACACCAATATTGGGCATTAGGCAAACCTCCAATTAATGAGCGATTATTCCATATTTGTTGTATTTCATTTTCACTTGGCAAATACCAGTCGTTATATCCACCACCATTATAATTTAAAGCAGCCTGAGCAGCTTCATTAGAATTATTGCCTTGGGAATTTGCAATAGCAATTGAATTAGCCCTTCCGGTACCTATATTTGCTGAAGTACTAACATTAGTATAGTTCGCACTACTACTACAGAACGGATGACTATTCTGATCGGTAGTTGCAACAATTAATCCATGCGTTTGTCCTGCAACATATCCCGGGTCTCCTGTTTGTAATATATATGCTACTATGCCACCCTGATAACTATCGCCAATTTGTGGAGGCGTACTAAAACTTAATTCGTTTCCATAATTAGTTGTACTTGAGCCATAAGTAGCGTATGCTCTAACATAATAGGCTGTCCCATGTGTTAGTCCTGCTATTGAACTTATAAAATTTCCTGTACCTGAACCATCAGTTGTAAAATTATTTGCAAGTGTTGGGTTGTGCGATGTACCCCAGCAAATTCCATAAGCTGTTACTGTTGAAATATCGCTAGTTATGTTGCCGCCGCTAATGGCAGTTGTTGCAGTTATTGAAGATACCACCGTTGTAACGACTGTTGGGGCAGACAGACTCGCCCATTGTGGAATATTGCCGTTCCCCAATTTTAAAAATTGTCCGGGTTGTCCTACCGGTACTGGCATCCATGATGTTCCTGTCCAATAAAGCATGTCGCCAGTATTTGTGCCATTAGGTAGTGGACTGTTTTGCCAGGTTGGAGAATTGCCTGCACCTGCTGATGTAAGTATCTGTCCAGATGTCCCAGCAGATGAACCAGGCATTAATGCCCCGGTGAATTGCACATTGCCTACTACATCTAAAACTTGACCCGGAGTAGCTGTACCAATACCTACTTTAACAGAGTAGCTTCCGGTGCCTCCCAAAACAAGAGAGTTGGTTTGGGCAGTAGTTGCATTTATTCCAATAGCTGTAGAATTTGTTCCTGTAGCTGAAGCATTTGCACCAATGGCAGTAGCATTTGAATAAGCGAGAGTATTTATTCCAATCTCAGTAGAATTGTTAACACTATTACCCGTGTTTGAACTATAACCTACAGCTGTATTGCCATTTCCTGACGAAATTCCATAGATACCCGAAAGTGAATTATATCCAATTGCAGTATTATTGCTTCCATTATAGCTCTGTGAAAGCGTACCATATCCGACAGCTGTATTATATTGTCCACCTCCATAATTGGGGAGTGAACCAACACCTATCCCAACATTATAAAAACTGCCAGTGTTGTAATCGTATTTTCCTGCATTATATCCAAGATAAACACTACCCGTTGTCAATCTACCTGCATTGGTATTGTTTACTAAGAAATTAAGTGGCACATTGGTTGTTGTTCCAATAAAATTATTAGTACCATCTATAGTCCCTGAGTTGCCGGTTAAAGCCCAGCCGGAACCACCTGAAGCATTTTGCCAGGTTGGAGCAAGGCCTGGACAGCTGCAGAGGTGAGTACCTGGCCTCTGTTTCCCGCAGCAGCATTAGGCATTAATGCCCCTGTGAATTGCACACTGCCCTCAATATCTAAAACCTGGACAGGATTGGCTTTTCCAATGCCAACATTTAAAGCATAGCTGCCAGTGCCACCCAGAACAAGGCTGTTACTTCTGCTAACGGAAGCATTTTGGCCTATGACGATTGCATTTGATAAAGAGGTGTTGGTTACATTAGCAAAATTACCAATGGCAATATTGCTGTTCCCAGTAAGGTTGCTGGCAAGAGCACTTAATCCAATAGCAATATTACCATTACCTTCAGTATTATTATTTAGCGCATTGCCAACTGCAATATTATTTTGTCCTATTGTGTTGCTATAAAGCGCACCCATTCCAACGGCTGTATTCCCGGATCCTTCATTATTATTTAGAAGAGACCATAGTCCGATTGAAACATTCATGGGACCTGTTGTGGTATTATTCATAGCTTGATAGCCTATAGCTGTATTTCCCCAACTTGTATTCAGAGACAAAGTCTTGTAGCCAATGGCTGTATTATAATATCCTGTTGCAACTGCTGATAATGCCTGATACCCAACACCAGTATTGGTCGTGTCCGTATTCGCTGCTCCTGCCTGGTAACCAAAAAATAGAGCGCCGTTTTGGCCAATACTACCTGCGGGGAGGTTATTTACTTTAAAATTTAATGGCATATTATTAGTTGTTCCAATAAAATTTGAACCGTCAGTAGCCACTGCATTTCCTGTTAATCCCCAACCAGTGCCACCGCTTCCGCCACTTCCACCAGTAACAGGTTGCCAGCTTGCATTACCGCTGGCATCTGAGGTTAATACATTTCCGCTGGCTGGTGTGCCAGCAGTAATATTTATGGTCCCGCTAAATGTTTTAGTACCTGCAATGGTTTGGTCAGTAGTTGTTGTTATGGCTCCTGTAATTTTAGAAACACTAATACCAGTTGCGATTTTACTATCGGTTATGCTGGCATCGGCAATTTTTGAAGAAGTTACTGCATTATCAGCAATTGCAGGGGAACTTGCAGTGCCCTTTAAATCACCGGCTAAAAGTATTATTCCTTTTGTAGTAGCCGAAGCATCTGGTGCACCAGATGATGCGGTAGCATCCACATACGTTTTAACAGCATTTTGTGTTGGATATAATACATCGCTGTTACCTAATGTAACTGAGGTTGATTTATTAGAAGAGTTTTCTTTTAAATCCAGTGCTGTTTGTGTAGCACTGCTAATTGGTTTATTTGCATCTGAAGTATTGCTGACATTACCAAGTCCTACTTTGGAAGCACTTATGCCTGAAGCAATTTTACTATCTGTAATGCTGGCATCGGAAACTTTTGAAGTTGTAATTGCATTATTGGCAATAACAGGTGCATCCGAAGTACCGGTCAAATCGCCGGCTAAAAGAATTTTTCCTTTTGTTGTAACCGTAGCATCGGGAGTGCCTGTTGATAAAGTACCGTCGACATAAGTTTTAACAGCATTTTGTGTTGGATACAATATATCGCTGGTACCTAATGTGACTGAGGTCGATTTATTGGAAGTGTTTTCTTTTAAATCTAACGCAGTCTGTGAGGCAGTGCTGATTGGTTTATTGACGTCTGAAGAATTATCGACATTGCCAAGACCAATATTATTCTTAGTAAGGGTAATTGCGCCTCCTACTTGCGTAACACCGTTTACCGAGGTAGTAAGTCCATCTTTTCCATCATTACCTGCATCGCCCTTAATGCCTTGTATTCCTTGTAAACCCTGAATACCCTGATCTCCTTTTGGGCCTGTTAAACCCTGGATACCTTGGATGCCCTGATCTCCTTTGTCACCTTTATCTCCTGTTAAACCTTGTATGCCTTGTAATCCCTGAATCCCTTGGTCTCCTTTATCGCCAGTCAAACCTTGAACACCCTGGTCACCTTTTGCACCTTTTAATGAAGTAATAAAATCATCTGGTGTTCCATTATTCCCATCATTGATCCAAATTTGGTAAGCTGATTCTCCGTCATTGCCATTAGTGCCATTGCTACCGTTGGTGCCGTTAGTTCCATTTGCCCCGGCAGCGCCATTACATATATATTCTGTCAGGGCAGTATTAATTTCAGTTGGGTTTAATGTTCCATTTCCGTTGGCATCCAGTCCGTATTCTAATTTCATTCCACCATTGGCGCAATTTGCACCGGCCGATTCAATAGTAGTTTTTACCAAAGAGTTGTAGCCATTAATGCCATTGGTTCCATTGATTCCATTGATACCATTGGTACCATTTGCTCCATTTGTCCCATTGATACCATTAGTACCATTGATCCCGGCTTGGCCATTGCAAACATATTGGGTTAAGGCCGTATTTATTTCACCTGGTTCTAGAATACCATTTCCATTGGCATCCAAACCATATTCGGTTTTAAACCCACCGTAGGTACAATTTGTCCCGGCCGGTTCAATAGTAGTTTTTATCAAGAAGTTGTAGCCATTAATGCCATTGGTTCCATTTGCTCCATTTGTCCCATTGATCCCGTTCGTGCCGTTAGTTCCATTAGCCCCGGCAACGCCATTACAAACATATTGGGTTAAAGCAGAGTTAATTTCACCTGCTTCCAATATTCCATTTCCATTGGCATCCAAACCATATTCAGTTTTAAACCCACCATAGGTGCAATTTGTACCAGCAGGTTCAATAGTGGTTTTTATCAAGGAGTTGTAGCCGTTAATGCCATTTGATCCATTTGCTCCATTTGTCCCATTTGTCCCATTGATACCATTAGTGCCATTGGTTCCGGCAGCGCCATTACAAACATATTGGGTTAATGAAGCATTTATTTCACCTGCTTCCAATATTCCATTTCCATTGGCATCCAGACCATATTCAGTTTTAAACCCACCGTAGGTACAATTTGTCCCGGCCGGTTCAATAGTAGTTTTTATCAAGGAATTGTAGCCGTTAATGCCATTAAAGCCATTTGATCCATTTGTTCCATTTGTTCCATTCGTACCATTGGTGCCGTTGATCCCGGCTTGGCCATTGCAAACATATTGGGTTAGGGCAGTATTTATTTCACCTGGTTCTAATGTACCATTTCCATTGGCATCCAAACCATATTCGGTTTTAAACCCACCGTAGGTACAATTTGTCCCGGCCGGTTCAATAGTAGTTTTTATCAAGAAGTTGTAGCCATTAATGCCATTGGTTCCATTTGCTCCATTTGTCCCATTGATCCCGTTCGTGCCGTTAGTTCCATTAGCCCCGGCAACGCCATTACAAACATATTGGGTTAAAGCAGAGTTAATTTCACCTGCTTCCAATATTCCATTTCCATTGGCATCCAAACCATATTCAGTTTTAAACCCACCATAGGTGCAATTTGTACCAGCAGGTTCAATAGTGGTTTTTATCAAGGAGTTGTAGCCGTTAATGCCATTTGATCCATTTGCTCCATTTGTCCCATTTGTCCCATTGATACCATTAGTGCCATTGGTTCCGGCAGCGCCATTACAAACATATTGGGTTAATGAAGCATTTATTTCACCTGCTTCCAATATTCCATTTCCATTGGCATCCAGAACCATATTCAGTTTTAAACCCACCGTAGGTACAATTTGTCCCGGCCGGTTCAATAGTAGTTTTTATCAAGGAATTGTAGCCGTTAATGCCATTAAAGCCATTTGATCCATTTGTTCCATTTGTTCCATTCGTACCATTGGTGCCGTTGATCCCGGCTTGGCCATTGCAAACATATTGGGTTAGGGCAGTATTTATTTCACCTGGTTCTAATGTACCATTTCCATTGGCATCCAAACCATATTCGGTTTTAAACCCACCGTAGGTACAATTTGTCCCGGCCGGTTCAATAGTAGTTTTTATCAAGGAGTTGTAGCCATTAATGCCATTGGTTCCATTGATTCCATTGATACCATTGGTACCATTTGCTCCATTTGTCCCATTGATACCATTAGTACCATTGATCCCGGCTTGGCCATTGCAAACATATTGGGTTAAGGCCGTATTTATTTCACCTGGTTCTAGAATACCATTTCCATTGGCATCCAAACCATATTCGGTTTTAAACCCACCGTAGGTACAATTTGTCCCGGCCGGTTCAATAGTAGTTTTTATCAAGAAGTTGTAGCCATTAATGCCATTGGTTCCATTTGCTCCATTTGTCCCATTTGTCCCATTGATACCATTAGTGCCATTGGTTCCGGCAGCGCCATTACAAACATATTGGGTTAATGAAGCATTTATTTCACCTGCTTCCAATATTCCATTTCCATTGGCATCCAGAACCATATTCAGTTTTAAACCCACCGTAGGTACAATTTGTCCCGGCCGGTTCAATAGTAGTTTTTATCAAGGAATTGTAGCCGTTAATGCCATTAAAGCCATTTGATCCATTTGTTCCATTTGTTCCATTCGTACCATTGGTGCCGTTGATCCCGGCTTGGCCATTGCAAACATATTGGGTTAGGGCAGTATTTATTTCACCTGGTTCTAATGTACCATTTCCATTGGCATCCAAACCATATTCGGTTTTAAACCCACCGTAGGTACAATTTGTCCCGGCCGGTTCAATAGTAGTTTTTATCAAGGAGTTGTAGCCATTAATGCCATTGGTTCCATTGATTCCATTGATACCATTGGTACCATTTGCTCCATTTGTCCCATTGATACCATTAGTACCATTGATCCCGGCTTGGCCATTGCAAACATATTGGGTTAAGGCCGTATTTATTTCACCTGGTTCTAGAATACCATTTCCATTGGCATCCAAACCATATTCGGTTTTAAACCCACCGTAGGTACAATTTGTCCCGGCCGGTTCAATAGTAGTTTTTATCAAGAAGTTGTAGCCATTAATGCCATTGGTTCCATTTGCTCCATTTGTCCCATTGATCCCGTTCGTGCCGTTAGTTCCATTAGCCCCGGCAACGCCATTACAAACATATTGGGTTAAAGCAGAGTTAATTTCACCTGCTTCCAATATTCCATTTCCATTGGCATCCAAACCATATTCAGTTTTAAAACCACCGTAGGTACAATTTGTCCCGGCTGGTTCAATAGTAGTTTTTACCATAGAGTTATAGCCGTTTGTCCCATTGGTTCCATTGATACCATTAGTGCCATTGATCCCGTTCGTGCCGTTAGTTCCATTAACCCCGGCAGCGCCATTACAAACATATTGGGTAAGGGCAGTATTTATTTCACCTGGTTCTAATGTTCCATTTCCGTTGGCATCGAGGCCATACTCGGTTTTAAAACCACCGTGTGTGCAATTTGCACCGGCAGGTTCAATAGTAGTTTTTACTAAAAAGTTGTTACCATTTGTGCCATTGATTCCATTTGTTCCATTAGCGCCATTTGTGCCATTTGTTCCATTGGTTCCGGCAGCGCCATTGCAAACATATTGGGTTAAGGAAGCGTTAATTTCACCTGCTTCCAATGTTCCATTTCCGTTGGCATCCAAACCATATTCGATTTTAAACCCTCCATAAGTACAATTTGTGCCAACAGGTTCAATGGTTGTTTTAACTAATGAATTATAGCCATTGATTCCATTTGTGCCATCAATGCCGTTTGCACCTGCGGGCATTGGCACCTGTACTGCCTGAACTGCCACTATTTAAGGCATATAAAGCAAATGGAATTGCTGTCATTTGCTGAATGCCCATTATTTTGAAATTGGTGCCCCCTTTAATATCAATCTCAACTTCTAAAAATTGTTTATCAACTCCCCATGGAATATCCAAAATGCTGTTATAAGCAGATGCCCCGGTAGCACTGCCTTTCCCAATAGTCAAACTCACCAGGCCTGAAGCATCCGTGTTAGTTAACTGGGTTTCCTGATATTGAACAGCTCCGGTTTCACTCCCTTTTAAAATAGTAAAACGGATACTAATTTGTTTATCCGGTATTGCAACACCAGAAATATCCACGCCGGGAATTTGTACCCCGTTTTCGTCAACAATTACTGCCTGATAATTTATACCATCGACTATTTGTGCAAAAGAACTTAAATAGGATAAGCATGAGGCGACTAAGAGTAAAAGTATTTTCTTCATATTTCTATTATTTAAACATGAAATCGTATTTGCTTCTGTTCAAATCCTTACCGAATAAAAACTTGACACCCAGACGGAAAGAAAAAGCAGTATTATAAAGTTTTTCATTTGGAGACGGCTCCAATTGATTAAATCCTTTTGTTTCAGTAATTTCCAGGTAAATGGATGTAATATCAGTTAATGGAAAGATGCCACCTATAAAACCATTGATACCAAAATCATTATTCTTGATTTTGGTGGAATCATTTTGTAACATATCATAATAACTTCCACCAATTGTAAGGTTTGCGCCAGACAAATGTGAACCATAAAACGAAATACCTGCATAGGGCTTAAATTTATAATTATCAAATATGTACCCACCGCCAACATTGACATCGAGATAATTGAAGTTCCACGATAGTTTTAAATAATTATAAGCTGCAAGTGCCCCAAATTCTTTATATCCCAATTCTCCCCTTAAAAAGAAACCATTTCTAAACTGATATTGATAATTAGCCGCATAGCCTTTATTTAACTCAGTAGTAATCGCTTTGTCTAACTGGCCCGACGAACTTGTAAAATTGAAACTTGAATAAATCTGGGAATAATTAACAGATAAATAGTCCTGTGAAAAGCAGTTCGTGGCTAAAAAAAGTAAGGGTAATAATAATTTTCTATTCATTGGTGACGATTAATTTAATTGTACAAATACTACCATCATTATATATAACTATAATTATATAAGCATTTGATTTGAAATCTACGGCATTTAACGTTATTTCTTCCGAGGTAATTTTTTGTCTTATCCAAACGGGCCTTCCAAATAAATCATAAATCCTGATGTCATAAGATTTTGTATTTAAGGAAATTTTTAAAACCGACTTAGTAATTAAAGGATTAGGAAACAATGATATATTGCAGGAATTGCAGGTAGCACTTATAGAAAGTCCATTTTGAGGTTGTTGAAAGCCCTGTCTGACAATTTTTTTATCACCGTTTATTATTGTTGTATTGGACGACTGGCCGGCTGTTTGTTTTAAATAATAACCATTGTCGTACCCTGTGCCTCCCCAGGAATTAATGGATTGCCTTATAATTGATTGTGAAAATAACGTACTATTTATTAGCACAGACAAAATAGTTAAGTATATATATAATTGTATTTTCATTCGAATGTATTTAGGTTAAACATTTAATAATCTCATAGTTGATTCTCATGAACCCCGAAGGGCTCATCGAAGGTAAACATCCATTTTATTTTCATATCCTTGTTGTAAACGCAAGTGCATGGATGTTTCACGAAATAATTAGTTTTATGCATTATGATTGCTTATAAATTAAATTTGTTCTTTTCATAATTCCCTGTTGATCTTTTATATCCAGCATAATTTTAACATGTCAAAAATATTCAGGTTAAAAGTTTCCGGCAATCCCCTCTAAAGGGGATTATAATAAAAAGTTAAAAAATCTTATACATACAAATGGGACAAATCAGGAAATATTTAAAAATATCGGTGAGTAAATTCACGAATAAGAACTAAATCTTAATTTACACACCCATAAATCGGGAAGGGCCATAACTTGACAGGGCATAGGCCTGTTAACTCTTTTACAGGAGGGCTTGGAGGTTAAAACATCACAAAAATTCTATCCCCCAACTTTTCCAATTTTTTAGAACAATGTAGCCAATTAAAAATAGTTTTATTAGTTGCCTTTTATTATAAGGCTAAAAAACAAAATTTGGTTGTATCAACTTATCCCGTTATTTATAGCCAACACAGCCAGCCCAAGAGTATTTCGCTGGTTAAGCTTTCGCAACAGGTTTTTTCGGTAGGTTTCAATGGTGTGTTGCGACAAGAATAATTTCGCCGCAATTTCTGCCATAGTCAGTTGACCGGCAATTAGCTTCAACACTTCGCGCTCGCGTTCCGTGAGGGTGTTAATTGCTGATATTGTAAGCATTTGATCTCTTCTGTCGGGTTTTAAATTATTATTGCCAATTGGTGGAAAAACTTTTTCGCCATTCAAAACTTTTTCGATTGCGCTGATAAGTTCTGAGCGCTGAATGTTTTTTAACAGATAGCCATCGAAGTTATTTTTTATAGCAGCATTATAAAAACCAGGCTCGGTGTACATGGTCAGCATAATTATTTTGACACAGGGATACAAATCTTTTATTTTTTTGGCCGATTCGATACCATTCATCCGGGGCATGTTGATATCAAGCAAAACTACATCGGGCACAAATCCTTTTAGCAGGCTTAACAAGGCGATGCCATCGGCCGCATAACCAACAACCTTATATTCGGTATTGTTAAGCATACTAAAAATACCTTCGGCAAATAACTGGTGATCATCGGCAATAATTATAGTTTTTTCATCCATCAACTTCAGTTTATATTCAGGGCAAACATATTTAAATTTGTTTACTATTATAAACCCCAATCCCTTAAAAATGGCAATAACAGGATGTTACAGTTAAAAAATCACTTCTCTGCTATACCTCCTTTGCAACGGATGGGAAGTAAAAAAACAAAACAAAAAACAATGTTCTAATTATTAGTATGATACATTTATTTAATCGTATCTGCCTTTAGCATGTAACAACAATTGTAAAGAAAATAGTAAATTGTTATTGGTTCAATCCCCTTTAAAGGGGATTTCGATAAGAAACAATGAACCTTTGTTTGGCGCTGAATCGATAGTTATTGAACCATTCAATGCTGCAACACGCGACCTAATATTTCCTAACCCTATTCCGGCTACCGTAATATTTGTATCAAAACCTATGCCGCTATCCTCGGCAATTACTGTAAAAATGCATTCGGATACAAACAATTGTAAAGAAGCGTTCTGAGCATTTGAATGGCGCAGCATGTTAGTAAGCAATTCGTTTACAATACGGTAAACTGCGATTTCTATTTCCGGTTTTAATTGTTTTTCGGCCAATTCGTTCGACAAATGAATATTTACCTTTCCGGTTTGATTAATATTATCGACCAGCGATTCGATAGCGTAATTGAAGCCAAGCTTGACCAATTCGGGTGGCATTAAATCGTGTGCAATAACCCTGACCCGGTCACAGGCATTATCGACCATGCTTTCAATATGTAACAATTTATTGTCGAGTCCCTGGCTTTGGTTTTTATACAACCACGATGACAAATTAACTTTTATTGCCGATAAAGCCCCGCCCAAATCGTCGTGCAGGTTTTCGGCAATGTGCCTTCGTTCAGTTTCCTGAATATTTACAACTTCAGTTAGGTACCTTTGCCGTTGTTCATTTAAATCTATCAAAAGCTTATCTTTTTCTCTCTCCAATTGTATTAAATTATACTTCTGCTTTTGCCTATAGCTGAGGAATATTATTATTACAAGTAACATTATTAATAATGATCCAGCAAAAAAGATATATTTTTGTAATTGAACTTTCTGTATTTCTGCAATTTTAAGTTTTTTGTCTTTTTCAAGAATTTCTATTTCTTTTTGCTTTTTTTCATTTTGGTACTTGGCTTCTAATTCTCTGATTTGTTTATTACCCGATTCGCTAAAAATGCTATCTTTTAATGATATATACAGTTCGTTATATTCGAGTGCTTTTTTATAATCTTGTTTGCCTTCGTATGCTGAAGATAAGATACCATAATTAAGCATTACTAGATTTTCTGACTTAATCTCTTTTGCAATTATTAATCCAATTTTGGCATTTACAATTGCATCTTCATAATTATTAGTCAAATTATATATTTCTGCTATATTTTTATATTCAAAAGCAATTCCATCCTTATCGCCTAAATTTTTATAAATTAATAATGATTCGTGATAATAGGTTTTTGCTTTATAATATTTTTTTTCCAAACAACAAACATCTCCAATATTGCTTAAGCAACCAGCAATTCCTTTTTTGTTTCCAAGTGATTCGAATAATTCGAGACTTTTATAATTGTAAAAAGTAGCTTTTTCAAAATTTTGTAGTTCTTTAAAAGCAACCCCAATATTTCCGTAACAAACTGCCATTCCTTTTTTGTCGCCATTTTCTTCTTTTATTTTCAATGATTTTAAATAATAAAATATTGCATTGTTATAATCGGTCAAATAGTAAAAGACGGCACCAATATTATTGTAACTCTTAGCTATTTCATTCTTGTCACCATTTTTTTCTTGAATATTTAAAGCTTTTAGGTAGAATTCCATTGCTTTATTATACAAACCTTGTTCTTCTAC
>CAVSGB010000171.1:0-26622 GCA_963726845.1 uncultured Bacteroidota bacterium
GAGAGGGATTAACTTCGTTGAAATCGCTTCGCTAAGTTTAGGTTGAGGTTTATTGAATTTTAATTTACCAAAGTAGAATTAAACATCTTGTAATGCTCAACCGGAGTTTCACGCATTTGTTTTGCAGCTTCGTCGGGCATTACAGATTTATTATATTTCCTCCTCCGGATTCGAAACCAGCTAAATATTTAAGTTTGTCCGGCGAACGCAACGGCGGATAAAACTCAATATGAAAATGAAAAAGATCACTGTCAGGATTTCCATCGCATGGTGCATTTTGGAGCATCGTAATATTGGGAAATGACATTTGGTAAAGGTTGTCGAACTTGGAAAGTATTGTCTTGTGAATTTGGGCAAGCGATTTTAATTCCACTTCAGAAAATTCCAAAATTCTTGCCACATGCCGCCTCGGCACAATATAAACTTCATAAACAAACCTTGCAAAAAAGGGAATAAATGCTACAAAATGATCATTTTCATAAACAATGCGCTTCTTATATGAAATCTCATGTTTCAAAAGATCGGTCAATAAATGCGACCCGTTCTTTTTATAGTATTCGGAAAAAGATTGACGTTGTTTATCGACTATTCGCGGGACAAAATTGGTTGCATAAATCTGTCCGTGCGGATGCGGGTTCGAAACACCCATTACTTTTCCTTTATTTTCAAAAATCAGTACATTGTTAATTTTTGGATTTGAGGACAATTCACGATATTCATTTTGCCAAAGTTCCACAACCATTTCGATATCTGTCTGGCTCATTTCGGCCAATGTCAGGTTGTGCTCCGGTGTATAACAGATTACCCGGCATGTTCCATGAATCGGTTCTACAATTTCAAATTTGTCATTTCGATAAATATCCGGGGCATCAAGTGAACAAGATGCAAAGTCATTCGTGAATGCAAAGGGCTTGCTGTAATGCGGGTTTTTTAACCCGGAAGCCCTTTCAACCCCGGGACATAAGTAACATTTAGGATCAAATGCAGGTTCTTCATGAACACCTTTTTTAATTGTATCGCCAGACCAGGGCCTGTCGCTCGTAGTGGCAGCCAATAAAACCCATTCCTGCAATAAAGGGTGCCATCTCCTCTCCCATTTTCCTTCAAACATAATTTTAAAAAACTTTTAACCACAATTATAATTAACCATAACTTATTTTTTTTATTATTCAATGTCGTTTAATTAAGCATACAAACCTCACCCTAAATCCCTCTCCAATTGGAGAGGGACTTGCCCCTTCTCGGATTGGAGAAGGGGTTGGGGATGAGGTTTTCTCATAATTAGGATACATAATTTTTCTTAATTAAACGACATTGTTTTATTATTTGTCATATTTAGAGGAAATGTTAAAGCAAATTTATTAAATGTTCCTTTTTATTCGCTTTCGCTCATGAGAACGCTTCGCTTAGTTGGCGTTCCAAAAAGGAACCAAAAAGAACCTGGCTGAAAAAACTCACTCCGGCTTCGCGTTGGCTTTGCCGATTGCTTCGCAATTCGCTCAAACAGCTTTCAGCCGAAAATGAATTTCTATTTAACGCTTCGCGTACTTAAAAAAGTAAAATTTAATTTTTTGCATTTCCCCGCTTAATAAAGAAAAACCATTTTTTATTTGTAAAAATTTGTTTTAAACGAATGCCTGATATTGCCTTTAAAAATTATGCTCCTCCAAAATGCAGATAAAAACCCGCTTCCGTAACCAATCAGTTGAAAATACGATGCAACCGGTGAAAGTAACATTACTTTTAAGTTTTTATTTTTAATTAAAGAATCGCCGAGAATTAAAACAATGTATAATAATATCGGTAATAAAAACAAGCAATTAATAAATGAAAGCAAAATTAAAATTATGTTGCCAATTAGAAATAATGTTGGAAGCAAATGAACCAATTTCATAGAACCCGGGTGGCGTTTATGCAAATCGATACGTGCAACTCCTGAATTATAAACCTGTTTAAAAAACTTGCCAAAGCTTGTCCTGCGTTTGTGGTAAACAAATGCACCTTCTATAAGGCAAGTGTTAAAGCCAGCTTCGATAATGCGCAAGCTTATATCAATATCCTCGCCGAAGCGCATTTCCGAAAATCCTTTTGTTTTTTGAAATACTGCTTTTGAGAAACCCATGTTAAAGCTTCTTGGAAAAAATTTATCGAGTTTCTTTTTGCCACCGCGAATTCCACCGGTAGTAAAAAATGAAGTCATAGAATAACCAATAGATTTCTGTACCGGTGTAAATGAAGGATGCGATCTGTCCGGACCTCCATAAGCATCAACATAATGATCTTTAAACGCCTGAATAATTATTTCAAAATATTTTTCGGGAATGACGCAGTCTGAGTCGAAAAAAATTATATAATCACCTTTGGCTTTTTCAGCCCCAAAGTTACGCGACAGGCCGGGACCGGAATTTTCTTTGAAAAAGTAACTTACTTTAAGTTTGTCAATGTATTGGTTAACAATTTCTTCACATTTTTTTTCAGAGCCATCTTCAACAATAATTATTTCAAAATCACCTGTAGTCTGCTTTGACAAGCTTTCAAGCAATTCCTTAACTTCTTCGGGACGGTTATAAACTGGTACAACAACTGAAAAAAACATTTTTATTGATTTGCTAATTTACTAATTTGCTGATGTGCTAATTTGCTAATGTGCTAATTTGCTAATGTGCCAATCTGCTAATCTGCCAATCTGCCAATGATAATTTGATAATATGCTAATTCAACCTTGGTAAATTAAAATTCAATCTGAATATATTAAATTTGAACGTGTTAGTAAGGTTAATTATTTCGTTGCTTAATTTCTACTATGGTTTGAAAAATAAAACAAGGTTGATTAAAATGATTAAATTCTAATGTTAAAACGAACCTTAATAAAATATTCAAATCATGTTTTCGATCTTATTATCTTATTTTTTTGTTGAATTAATTTACAGCTATTCAAATAAATACAATTTATCAAAGTAAAACTAATTATTTGTTAATTGTTAAATTAGCATATTGGCACATCAGCACATTAGCACATTGTTAAATTTATATGGTTTTTTCTATAAGGTATTTATTCCGGTCGGCCGAACTACGTGAAATTAATTCGCCCAGGAAGCCTGCAAGGAATAATTGTGTTCCCAAAATCATTGCCAACATAGCTAAATAGAAATATGGGCTATCGGTAACTAACCTGGCCTGCTGGTGCAACACTTTAACGTAATAAAGTTTATCTATTCCAAGATAAACCGCTAAGAAGAAGCCTACAATAAACATAAGTGTACCGATAGATCCAAAAAAATGCATTGGCCGCTTTCCGAATTTCGAAATAAACATGATGCTGATTAAGTCGAGCGGCCCGTTTATAAACCTTTCCAAACCAAACTTAGTAACGCCGTATTTTCGTTTCTGGTGCGAAACAATTTTTTCACCAAATTTGCTGAACCCGGCTTTCTTTGCCATGTAGGGGATGTAACGGTGCATTTCGCCGTAAACTTCTACCGATTTAACAACTTTATTTTTATAGGCTTTCAACCCACAGTTAAAGTCGTGCATTTTTATCCCGCTCATTGCCCTGAGCGCGGCATTGTACAATTTTGTCGGGATCGTTTTCGATAGCGGGTCGTAGCGTTTCTTTTTCCAGCCCGAAACCAAATCGTAACCATCAGACATGATCATTTTATAAAGATCTGGCACTTCATCCGGACTGTCCTGCATATCGGCATCCATGGTAATTACAACATCTCCTTTTGCAGTTTCAAAGCCACTGTGCAGCGCTGCAGATTTGCCATAATTGCGCCTGAACTTTATTCCTTTTATAAAGGGTTTTGAAAATGAAAGATTTTCGATTACAGCCCATGATTTGTCAGAACTGCCATCATCGACCATAATAATTTCAAAAGAAAACCCATTCGTACTTAAAACCCGTTCAATCCATGCAACCAATTCAGGAATAGATTCCTCTTCATTGAAAACAGGGACAACTATTGATATATCCATTACAAAATTTATTACTGCGCAAAATAATTATTGATCTTTTCGGATGAATAGAGACGATAGCAACGAAATGACAAATGAAAAAAATGTATAAGAAAGAACAGACATAAGTGACATAAATGCTGGTGTCATCATCCATTTGGTCATAGTCTCAACTTGCTTTATTTGATCTTCAGTTAAACCTTTTTGTGTATATTGTTCCCGCGCTAAATCCATCATTTTATCCATAAGGGAGGGATCAATAATTTTCAATTCTATAAATAAAAAAAATGAAAGTATAACAGATGCAAACAGGCCAAGCAAAACTCCATATCCGAGCGATTGCCCGTAGCTAATTATGCCATTGAGTTCTTTATCCCTGTATATTTTTGTGAAAATAAAAATAAAAACTGCGAGGAACAAAATATTAAAATATCCTGCGAACTTAGATGTTGCAGCTCCTGCAAAATAAAGAACAAGTGAATAGATTATTAAAATGATGCCAGTAATCGCACCGCTATTCATAGCTGGTTTGAGCATAGACTTTTTTTCTTCCATATCAATTGGTTTTGAAAGTTAATAATCCAACAAAGATATTAGAATTTTCAGGAAAATAAATCTTTCAATTGATGAGTAAACGATATTTGCAGGATAATTTTTTTTATCTACTTTTGCGCGGGGTAAGTCTTATACGACCAGCTCCTGCTGAACCCCCCCAGGACCGGAAGGTAGCAAGGGTAAGTAGTTGTAGCGGTGCGATATAAGTAGCTTACCCTTTTTTTATTTTAAGCTTAATAAAAATTATCAGCTAAATATCCCGGCTAAATATTCCTTAGTAAGTTTTTCCTGAGGGTTATTAAGCACTTTCTCAGCTGGTCCGTGTTCAATGATCTCGCCAAGGTACATAAATATTATATAATCGGCAATACGGTATGCCTGCCGAAGGATATGGGTAACAAGAACTATAGTATATTGTGACTTTAACCCTACAAAAAGTTCTTCAATATGTTTGCTCGAAATAAGGTCCAAAGCCGAAGTAGCTTCATCGCCTAAAATAATTGCAGGTTCCACGGCTAATCCACGTGCAAGGCAAAGCCTTTGCTGCTGACCTATCGATAAACGGGCAGCCGGTGTATTAAGCCGGTCTTTAACTTCATCCCACAAACCGGCAGCTTTCAGGTAATGTTCAACTATTCCTTTAACCTGTTTTTTGTCCCTGATTCCATGAATACGGCAACCATAAGCTATGTTATCAAAAATCGACATAGGCAACGGACAAGGCTTTTGAGACAATAGTCCCATTTTTTTTCTGATGTGGGTAACTTCAACTTTATTTCCATGAATATTTTCACCATCGACCAAAACTTCACCACTGATTTTAATATCTGCCGAACTTTCGAACAACCTGTTAAAAGTCTTAAGAAGTGTAGTTTTACCGCAGCCTGAAAGGCCTATTATACAAGTAATTTTTTTATCCGGGATGTCGAGGTTAATGTTCTTTAGAATATGGTTATTCTGAATATATAAATTCAAATCACGAACGCTGATATGTGTTTTTTCAGGCATTTGAAAATGTTTAACACCGTTAACAAAACTTCTTTCATTTAAAATAATACGACTCTGTTTACCTGTTTCAGGTAAAATATTTGCTATTCCACTTTTAATGAAACTTTTAATACGTCCTATATCATTCAATAAAAACATTAAATCTTGTTTTTGGAAAATTTCCGGCTAAAATATCTTGCACCAAAGCTTAAAGCCAAAACTATCATTGTTAAAATAAATGCCGCTGCGTAAGCCCTGTCCTGAACCTGCTCAACAGGACTGCTGAGTTGAAAAAATATAGCCAAAGGCAAAGTAGCCGCAGGTTGGTTTAACGAAGTCGGAATACTATCTGTGTATCCGGCTGTAAAAAGCACGGATGCTGCATCGCCAATAGCCCTGCCAATAGAAAGCATTACTGCTGTGGCAATTCCCGGGGCAATTTGCCGAAGTACGACTTTGATAGTTTCATACTTAGTTGCCCCCAATGAATATGCAGCATCGAGCATATCGCGCGGCATAACCCTGGCTACCTCGTCCATCGAACGTACTAAAATTGGAACAATCAACATCGATACAGCAATTATGCCTCCCAATAAAGAGGTTTTTAACCCCAGAAAAACCATGATGGTAAATCCAAATGCACCATAAACAATGGATGGCACACCGAACAAAACATCGAATGACAACCTGACTGCCGAAGCAAGTGCCGACCTGGAAGGTAAATAAACATTTATATATATTACTATGGGTATGCTGATTAACATACCCAATATTGTTGATCCCAGCACAATATATATTGAACCAACAATTGCATTTAACAAGCCACCTTCTTTGCCGATATAGAAGCCCCCACCCGGAATTTTACTAATCATATCCCAACTCATTGCCGGAATTCCACGACGCAATATTGCAATGAAAATAAAAAACAGGAAGCTCAGGATAACCAGGGTTGTAATTATCATTAAAACTTTAAAAACCTTTTCTTCTATGATTTTTTTCATAAGTGAAACTGTTTTTCAATCCTGATCAGAACAACCCTTGAAATAGCATTAAAAAAAAGGATTATTACAAATAAAATAAGTGCAGCAAGCATTAATGCAGATTCATACATAGGCATTGACATCATTTCGCCATAATTATTGGCAATAAGCGCAGGCAGAGGATATCCGGCATCAAATATCGATTTCGGAACTATTGGTATATTACCACAAACCATTAGTACAGCTATAGTTTCTCCAAAAGCCCTTGATATTGCCAGAACTTACAGCCGCAACTATTCCTGGCAATGCTTTCCGCAATATAATAAATTTTATGGTTTGCCACTGCGTAGCGCCTAGTGATAAAGAAGCATCACGAAGCTCTTTCGGAACAGTAAAAAATATTTCATCGAAAATACTTATCAGCAATGGTGTGATCATAATTGCCAGCACAATCCCTCCTGTCAAAACGCTGTAACCAGTCGAAAAATCCACAAAATGGGGAGCAATGTGGCCCGCAACCATTGGCACAATAACCACAACACCCCATACTCCGTACACAACCGGAGGTATTCCCGATAATATATCTAGCATCGGGTTAACTGCCCTTCTGATCCTTTTATCCGCATATTCTGATATGTAAATTGCTGTCAGTAATGAAACTGGTAATGATAATAATATTGCTATGCCTGTTACCCACAGTGTGCCCATGATAAAAGGATAAAAACCAAATTCTCCCTTAAAAGGCCGCCAATGACTATTGCCCAATAAGTTAAAAAGTGATTTTTCATGAAGAATTGGTGAAGCTTTTATATAAAGTCCAACTCCGATAACTATTGCAATACATAACGATAAAACTGTGACTGCCAGCATAGAATGTTGTGCAAGTTTATCTTTTAATAACCTGTATTTTGGACGTTTTGTCAATTATTTTGAATGTTGGGCCATTAATTAATCTTTTTCAGTTCGCTGGTAATTTTCTCATCTGAGAGCTTTATATATCCACTTCCGTTTACAAAATTTTGCCCGTCTGTAAGCACCCATTTAATAAAATCCACGAGCACTTTTTTTGCAGGTTTTCCGGAAGTCACAAAATATAAATCACGTGCCGGAGGAGAAGGGTATTTTCCGGTAGCTATTGCATTTACAATTTCGTCCTGTGTTGAATAGAAATTCTCGTCCGCATCAATTTTCCCATTATTGTTTAAATCGATTGGCAGTACCCTTAACCCGTGGTTTGTTTTTTTTGTCTTCTGATCGTAAACGTATCCTATGTTATTAAAACCAATACCAAGCGGATCATTTCTTACAGCCGTGGCAAGCCCCGGATCACCAAAAACACCTATTCCAAGTAAATCCTCCTGCTTTTTGCCAAGATATTTTGCCCAAACTTCGGCAGCCCCGGCAGCATCCGAGCGGGTATAAACATGAATAGGCGATGAATTCTTTACTTTAAAACCAACATTCCAGGAAGTAATTTTCCCGGTAACCCAAATATTTATTGCAACATCACGTTTCAATCCTTTTAATATCAAATCCTGTAAGGCAGGATTTAACTCACTGATAACAGGCACTACTGCATCTTTTGTAACTGCAATCAGGTAAGCCCCGTTTTTAGTTTCTTCAGGATTTACGTCACGGGATACCATACCAATGTCAACAACTTTCGACAAAACGTCAGTGATTCCTTTGCCTGCACCTCCAGCCGATACATCTATCCTGACTTTTGGATGCAGTTTTTTAAATTCTTCGGCCCATTTTACTACCATCGGATACAATGCAAATGCCCCCGAAATTGAAATCTCGCCTTTTAAAGAATCTGGTTTATTCGCATTGATTGAAATGCCATTGGTAAATAAAATAATAATGATCAGAAAAATACATGTTTTTATTATTTTTCCTCTAAAAGTTACCAGGCAGATATTATATTTGGAAGTATTCATTTTTTTTTGAATCGAAACTGAATTTTTTAACTAAAATTAAAAAGTATGCTTTACAAATATATCAACAATGTCCACTAATTGAGTGTACATTTACAAAAAAAATATTTAACCATTACAGCAATTTTTTATTATCTGAATTTAAAATGCCTGAAAATAAGAAATATGAACAAATCAAAAAGTATGTTAAATCAGAAATGTAATAGTCAATATTAATAAAGCAGTCATGCATTTAGAACTAAAATCATGCTTTCTAAAAAAACACGATATGCAATGCTGGCACTTACAAAATTGGCCAGGGAATATGGAAAAGGGCCAATACAAATAAGTGAGATCGCCGGAAGTGAAAAGATTCCACAACGATTTCTAGAAAACATTTTGCTGGAATTAAAAAATATGGGAATTCTCGGCAGTCGACTTGGAAAAGCCGGTGGCTATTACCTATTAAAAAAAGCAGGTGATGTTAGTTTGGCTGACATTATAAGGCATTTCGAAGGAACAATTGCAATGATTTATTGCGTATCTGAAAAATCATATCAGCCATGTGAATTTTGCAAGGATGAATCATCCTGCAAAATCAGGGGCGTGTTCAAAGAAATAAGGGACAAAACATACGATGTTCTTAAAAATGCAACATTGGAAGAACTTATAAAATAATTGAATTAAAACCTTGTTTTACCAGATTTATTGATCATTTTTGGCTTTCCTGATTTATAAAATTTTTCTTTCCTGATTTTTGGCCTTCCGAGGTTTACTTTTTTATTTTTTTCCTTTTTTTCATGAAATGCTCCCTGAGAACCTTTCAATGTCTGTTTTTTAAGATAGTTTTTATCAAACAAATTAGCAGGTTTCTCTTCTTCTGTATAAACATTGGAAATAATAAGATCCTCAGGTAATATTTCCAAAGGAATATTTTTCTTCATTAGTAATTCTATTTCCAACTGAAAGGGCTTTTCTGCCGGACTTATAAAAGAAATAGCCACGCCATCCTTATCTATTCTTCCGGTACGGCCGATACGATGAATATAATCGCCGGGGACTTCAGGCATTTCGAAATTAATTACATGTGTTACACCCGAAATATCCATGCCTCGTGCAATAATATCTGTTGCAATTAATAACCTGCTATTGCCTTCCTGAAATTGTTTTAATGCATTCAACCTGTTGTTATGAGATTTGTTAGAATGAATAACGCCGACCTGATCTGGAAAAATCTTTTCAACTTTTTCAAACAATTGATCTGCAATTTTTTTAGTACCTGCAAAAACAAGAACTTTGCTCAATTCACTGTCTTCAGAAAGCAGTAATTCCAGCAAGTTCACTTTTGTATTGAAATTTGGGACAAGGTATGCCTTCTGAATAATCTTCTCAATTGGGGTTCCGTGCGGGGCAATTTCAATTTTCTCTGGAAAAGGTATTGAGCTTGTTATTAATGCATCCACGTCCTGGGTTAAAGTAGCCGAAAACATAAGGTTTTGTCTTTTTGGTGGTAATGTACCCATCAAACTAACTATTTGAGTACGAAAACCGAGGCTTAGCATTTCATCGACTTCATCGATAACCAGTTTTTGAATATATTTTAGCCTTAAAACACCCGTAAAGGCCAGATCAATTAATCTCCCGGGAGTTGCAACAAGAATATCCACGCCATTATATACTACCTGCTTTTGGGTGTTAATATTTGTACCACCATAAATTCCGGCAGAACGCAATTGAGCATATTTTGTTAATTTCTTCACTTCATTCAAAATCTGGATTACCAGTTCGCGTGTTGGGGCGAGAATCAGAATCCGGGGTTCTTTTTGTTCCGAAAATTTCAATTGCCTTAATAATGGCAGCAAATATGCAAATGTCTTTCCTGTTCCGGTTTGTGCAACCCCTACAACATTTTTGCCGGACATAATAATAGGAAATGCCTTTTCCTGAATGGGAGTTGGATAAACATACTCTAATTCTGCCAATGCCTTTAGCAAAGGTTTATTCAAATTTAATTCCTCGAAAGTCACAATTAATTATTTTATATCAGCCACGAAGGTAATGTGATTCTATGGTTAGTTATATTAATTTTCAAATAATCATTAAATTAACTTATTTTATTAAAAGAGAAAATTACCTTTGCACTATGGATTTAGTATATTAGGGAAGTATAGTTCAAAGAGGTAAATTAATGTGTAAATTAAAATAATAAATATGTTAAGAGACGAAGGGAAATATTCACATCTTTGGATGAAGTATGCTGCAGTAATTCATGTATTATTGAAAAAAACTGAAAACGAAAATCAGAAGTTGCAACTTTACAAGCACGAATTTGAAAATTTTGGCCACAGGCAAAATGCCAGTATTGCCTTTAGCTTTGACCTGATCAATGGCAGGGCACTTAATATCGTTAGTTCTACAGCTATTGCCCGCGATCTTTGGAGGGTTTTGGACAATAATTCTGCTACAAAAAACTTTCTGAAAGAACGCAGTATAAAAGTCAGTATTGATAAATCATACGAATTGCAGTTTGAAAAATTATAACATTTTTTGATTGCCTTCTTTTGTAATTGAAATATATTCCGATGGAAGTTGTCACACACAATACAAAATCGGAGCCTGGGCGGCAATTCTGTTAATTGGCAACAGCGAAATTATATTAAAAGGTGAAGCCCAAAACACTACGCATAACAGAATGGAGTTGATGGCCGTAATCAAGGCTATCGAATATGCTGATAAAAATTATAAGAATACCCCGCTGACAATTTATATTGATAGCCAGTATGTATCCCGGATTCCGGAACGAAAAGTAAAACTGAAAAGCAATCATTACCAGACTAATAAGAAAATTGCGATCCAAAACGTCGATTTGGTCAAAAAATTAATTTATCAGATTGAAACCCACTCTGTCGAATTTATAAAAGTTAAAGCTCATCAGAAATTTAAAAAAGATGAGCATGTAAACTACAATTCAGCAGCAGATAAACTAGCCCGCCAGATAGTTAGGGAAGCCGTTAAACTTTTACATCAGTAGACTTTCCTTAGCATTATTTTTTGCAACTTATAATTGGAAAATATCCCAACAGAAAATGGTGCAAAAACTTACTAAATTTGGTTATGGGTTAAAATGGTTGATTGTTTCAGCAAAACCTTTGAGGTTTTAAAAACCTCAAAGGTTTATCAGCCAATTCGAACCATCTTCGTATATTTTAATAAAAGGTTAAAATTATTTATTGATAATAAATTATGCCTTTAAAAGGATTGAATTTGCATTAGTTATGGAAATGACTGTTTATATGCCTTTGGGGTAAATGTTATTCACCATCTGATATTGATAATAATCCCAAGTTTGTTAAATTTACCACTTAATTACCGTTATTAATCCCTTCTTTTATTGCATGGTAAAAAATCAAAATACCTTTGTAATGAATTATTTTATTGGTTGCAATAGTTGATTATGCGGGCATTGGAATGCAATTAGTAATTTATCACAATTCTTTTTAAAAGATCGAAAAATATAATGGACGAAAGAATTCACACTTTTCATATTCCTGTAATGGGAACCGGATATACAATTGATACACCTATCAAAGTTGCACATTTTGGCATTAATTCTGTCGTTTCAATAATCGATCACAGGCTGATAGAACAAATGCGGGAATACCATTGCAAAAAAAATAAATTAAGTTTTATTCCAATTCCCGAAGATGAATACGATTGCAGGGCAAAAAGGATAACTGCTTATTTAAACCTTTTGAATGAGCTAGTTGGTAAAAATTTTGAAAAACTTAAAAACAATAAGTTTGAACCGGAATCAGGATTAACAAAATATTTTGAAATGCTTCCTGATTCTTCAGTATTGAAAAATGAATACCTTGAAATGCTTGAATCGGGCAAAGATGTTATGATAGAAAAGCAGGGCTTGTTAAAAGAGAAAATATTGCCAGGTGAAATCCATGTCAACATCATGACAAAAATTGACAGGACAAATTATTCAGAATTGAATGAGCCATTGCCAGTGGAATTCAATGATGCCCATGCAGCTTTGCGTGGGTTTGCCAATAGCGGCCTGGATTCGTCATTGGTGCTTTCTGCCGGCCTGAACCCAAGATTATTCGGATATATGGCAAGTTTCGATAGTTTTTTTCCTGATAGCAATGGCGTGTTGAAAAAGAAAATAATATTAAAAGTCAGTGATTACAGATCGGCTATTATACAGGGAAAATTTCTCGCAAAAAAAGGCTTATGGGTTTCCGAATTCAGAATTGAATCGGGTTTGAATTGCGGAGGTCATGCATTTGCGACGGATGGCTATTTACTTGGCCCCATTCTGTACGAATTCAATGAAAATAAAACCCTGCTTTTCAATACACTTTTTGAGATATATTCCCAGTCGCTAAAAAACACAAACAGGGAATTTCAAATAATTTCGCCTACTATTAAATATTCGGTTCAGGGAGGTGTGGGCACCCATGCAGAACATAAATTTTTATTAGACTTCTATAATGTTGATTCTGTTGGATGGGGTTCTCCTTTTCTGCTTGTTCCGGAAGCAGTAAACATAGATAGAGATACAATGGATTTAATTGCCCGTACCGATGAAAGCGGGTTTTATATAAGCAATAATTCTCCGATGGGCGTACCTTTTAACACAATAAAAGGCACATCGGGCCAACTTGAAAAGCAAAATAGGATTGATTCAGGAAAACCCGGGGCTTCTTGCATTAAGAAACATTTGTTTTACAATACAGATTTTTCGGAAAGGCCAATATGCACAGCTTCCAGACAATATCAGAAATTAAAAATTGAAGAACTGGGACACAAAAACTTAGATGAAATTGAACATAAAAAATTATTCGATGCTATTGTAGCCAAAGAATGTTTGTGTATCGGTTTGGGAAATTCGACCTTATTGAAAAACAACATGGAAATGTACCGGGAATTAAGCGGAGTGACAATCTGCCCGGCCAAATGTGGCATATTTTTCAGAAATAGTAACTTTAAAGGAAATGGTGAACCATATATATGGAAAGTTGAACATTATTAAGAGAAAAGACCGTCCGCATATGTTTTTGCAGGAACTAAAATTGTATATCAATTTTCTCAGAGATAAATTAGAAAATTTTACTGAGCAACTCACAGAAACGCAACTAAAATATTACGAAACTTTTCAAACTAATCTAAATAACGGGATCAATTATTACAGGGAACTGTTTTCAAATATTATTTATCCATTTGAAGAAGCAAATTTAGCAATCCTGATAGACCTTGAAATCTTAGAAAAAGAATTGAATAGTATTAAAATTGCAGAATTCCAAAGTTGTGACTGCTAAGAGCCAATAATATTTATTAAAAAAGCCATCATAAAATGATGGCTTTTACTTTTCATTATAAAAAGTTCAATCGATCAATTCCACATTGACAGCATTCAATCCTTTTTTACCTTTTTCGATTTCAAACTTCACTTTGTCGTTTTCTTTAATTTCGCTGATTAAACCAGTTTGATGTACAAATACATCATCTCCAGAATCTGACGGTGCAATAAAACCAAATCCCTTGGCTTTATTAAAAAACTTAACTGTACCTTCTTTCATAAAATTTTTAATTAAAAGTTTTTATTCCTGCTTTTTGAAATGTCTGAATCCATAGGCAATCCAGATTTTTATTATTAAATATAACAGCATAAGCGGTTGTTCTGTATAAATTTCAAGTATTTACGCCTAAATTTCCTACTCAATTTTTTATAACTTTTAATTTCTTTTTAGGCAGCTCATGTATTTTTTGCCTAATTAGAAAAAAATTGCCTGACATCATTTTAAAAAGTTTTAGTTGATAAAAGTTAATGCCTTGCCACTTTTTCCAGCCCTTCCGGTCCTGCCTATCCTGTGAATATAGCTATCCATATTTGAAGGTTGCTGAAAATTAATTACATGAGAAACATTTAAAATATCAAGGCCACGGGCTGCAACATCTGTCGCGACCAAAACCTGTATTTTCTTATTTTTAAATAATTCCAGGGCTTTGGTCCTGTAATTTTGTGATTTGTTTCCATGAATTTCATCGGCTTTAATTCCGGCTTTTTTCAGGTTTTTACATACTTTGCTGACCCATCGTTTGGTATCGGCAAAAATAAGCACTTTTTCAAACGATGAATCCTGCATCATTTTGAGCAGTATGTCCATTTTATTTTCGCCTTCCTTTAGCCTGATAATTTCCTGATCTATGTTGTCTCCGCTGATATTTCCTTTTCTGAGCCTGACTTCTGTAGGATTGGTCAATAACTTATTTATTAAAAGTTTCTGGCTTTTTTCTTCAGTAGCAGAAAATAAAATTGTCTGTTTCCGGTTGTTCATACCTGAAACTAATTTTTGGATATCATGAGAAAAACCCATATCCAGCAACCTGTCGAATTCATCAAGTACAAGTACTGAAAAGGTATTCAGGTTCAGGGCTTTTTGACGCACCATATCTGAAATACGCCCCGGAGTTCCAATAACAACATGACAAAGCAGTTTTAGCTTCGAAATATCTTCCCGAACACTGGTACCACCAATTAAACATGCACTGTATAATTTCAGGCCAAGGGTTATGCTTTTAAATTCCTGATCTATTTGCACAGCCAACTCGCGTGTTGGCGAAACAATTAATATCTGAAAAGCAGGTTTTTTTTCAAGCATTGCATGGGAAAGCGGGATCAAAAAAGCGCCTGTTTTCCCGGTACCGGTTTGTGCCAGTCCCATCAGGTCATTGCCTTTTAAAATTGCTTCGATAAACCTGTCCTGTATTTCAGTCGGAGCGCTATACCCTTTTTTCAGCAGGTTGCCAATAATTAAATTATTTACCGGCAGGTCTTTTATGAAACGGGATGACACATATTGTGTTTCTTCAACCGGTTGTGCTTTTTTAATAAACAATTTCGAATCTAATTGCTTTTTAACTGTTTTATTTGCAGTTGAAGGTTTGTGACTGAAAGGTGACTGACGGGAATTGTTTAACCTGATGTTCTTTTTTTGTCTTTGTATGTTTTCCATTTAAAATTTGGTTAAGTATCTCAGAAATTGACATTAACCAAATAATTTTGAAGTATAATGCTTTTTTCTTAAAAATATTTTCAACAATTGAAAGCAAATTTCTACTTCAGAATTGATGCAATTTACTTTCGCTAAATATAGTGCAAAGCTAACGAATTAATTCTCAAGATAAAAATTTAATTATGTTTAGCAATAAATATAGTTTCTAACAACCAACAACTAATATCTATCAACTAAACCCTGTTTCTTTCAAATTCAATTAGCTCAACAGGCACGCCATTGTGTATAATCATAGCAGCCCGGACACCGTTTGACGGAACACCTGGTTCAGATATTACAGTAAGCCCTTCGAGCGCTGCATCCAAATCGTCTACTTCGAAAGCGACATGCGGGACAGTTTTTATTAATTCATCAATCGGGCAATCTTCATCAAACCGCATCCATTCAATGCCAAAAGGGCTTGAATCGAACCCGCAAACGTAAAACTTAAGATGCGGGATATAACGTTCTTCAGGACGTGGGATTTTTGTCGGAATTCCCATGTGGTGATAGCGCCACCCCCATTTTTCAATTGCCATCGGTGGCTGATGGTCTTCCCTGATTTTCATGAAAATAAAATTTAATTTCTTTTTATGAACTTATTGGCGTTGGGTCAAACCGGCTGATAAACCTTTGAGGTTTTTAAAACCTCAAAGGTTTTGCTTAAATAACCGACCATTTTAACCTATAACCATTTTTTTTATAAGAAGCTGTTTTGGAATATTAATATATAGTTTCAATTTTTTGATTATTAAATATTTGTAAGCATTTTTTTCAAACCTCCCAACCCTCCTTAAAAAGGAGGGCTAACTGGTGTACTGCACTGATATAGCCCCGATTATCGGGGTTGGGGTTAATATGAAAACAATTAAATTATAAAATCCAAAACAGCTTCTAAGTGATTTAAAAAAAATCTTAATTTCAAAGATATTAAATTAATGATCAACATATATCTCTTTTGAACTCGTTGCAGAAACCTGGAAATATCCTATTGCATAATCATCCGGGTTGTTTATATTAAAAATATTCCCTACCAGGGGGACAGTAACGTTTACATCGTCATCATCGTTGGGGTAGGCTTGCTGGTAAAGCAAATTCCAAAAATCGTAATTGTTTTTTGACAATGAATACAAATTGACTTTAACATAGAAATAAGCTCCATCATATTCACTTACTGCCAAAGTTTTTAAATATTTTCCGTCAAGTGAAAAATTATTAAATACCGAAACCCAGGCAATAGAATCGTGCCAGGCATTGTTCCAATAATATTGTACGCCCCTCATAAAATAATATAACGAATCTATTGGGCCGTGCCAGTTAATATAAATATTGTCCCTGTATGCATTTGATCCCTTTAAACGGTCATTCGGGTCACGGGTAAAATATATTGAATCGATTTTAGGCGCTATGGTCATTTCTTCCGGCGTAGAGCGGTAATGGTTGCCATCCTTTGTATTAATGTCTATCTTATAGCTTCGTCCTAAAACGCCAGTGAAATTGTTTGGATGGGTGTTGTACTTTCCTGAAGGTTTCTCTGTCAATGTATCGGCATTGCCCATGTTATCAGAAATGACAACAATAGCCCCAGTTTCATAATTTATGTTAGCTGAATTATATATATAATTATATTGGGTGGTTTTGGATAAAATGACCTGACAGGATATTTTTTCATTTGTTATCATACCCTGCACAACCAATCGCTGGTCTTTTAAAGGCATATCCAGGTTTATAACTTTTTGACAGGAAATAAAAACAACAAATAATATCAGGACTGATTTAATTTTTAATTTCATGTTGTTCCTTTTAAAACTTAAAACTATATGATAATGAAGGCACTACATTAAATATCCATTCTTTTACTGCCTGTGTGTCACGGGAATTAGCTTTTTCCTGTATAATAACAGCATAATCGTTTTCCCTCGAATAGACATTATACACAGAAAGCATCCAACATCCCTGCCATTTTCTACCGGGTTTTTGCCGGTTATACAAAATTGCACCCAAATCCAAACGGTTATACGATGGATAACGATCAAGATTTTTTCCCGAATAATAAGGCATTAGCTGATTATAATAAATAAATTCACCGGATGGAAGGGTCAATGGCCGTCCGGTTTGATAAAAGAAGTTTGCTGTAAATGATAATCTTTTTCCTATTCTGTATACACCAGCCGAAGTAAATTTATTAGGAACATCATAATCAGCAGGATAATATTTGCCAAAATTGATTTTATCTTCCATAAATTTACTGTCAACTTTAATTTCAGTCCTGCTCCAGGTATAACTTACCATTCCGGTAAGTTTTCCTTCTGTTTTGTTTAATGCAAGTTCAATTCCGTAAGCCCTACCGATTCCCTGTAGCAAACTCGCGTCCAGCGCTTTATTCAGAAAAATATCTGCACCGGGTTTTACTTCGAGTACATTATCCAATAATTTATAATAGGATTCTATTGAGAAATCAATATTTCGATCAGGAAATTGCACAAACCATCCGGCAGAGAACTGGTTCCCTGTTAAAGGTTTCAAATAGTTGTCGCCTGGCTTCCACATATTATATGGCAGAGGATCAAAAGTACGCGAAACAAGCTGAACATATTGTGCCATTTTATTGTACGTTAATGTCGCAACCTGGTTTTCGTTTATTTTATATTTCAAAGCCAAACGTGGTTCTATATTATTATAGTTTTGTATGATTTTGTTATTTCCGTAATGGATAGTATCTGTAATATTCCTTATATCCCTGGGTTCGTTTGGCAAATATTTATAAATATCCGCTGCACCCAAATAATTATAATCGGAAAACCTTAGCCCAAATTGAATTTCAAGCGAAGGCGTTAAACTATATTGATCTTCAATAAATACAGCCGATTCAATTGCATGTTCAGCTTCTAGGTCTATTTTATTGATATATGCTGAATCGTTAACATCAGGAATCTGATCTCCCGGATGAAAAGTGTAATAGATGGACTGTACCCCAAAATTCAATTTATGTTTAAATGGCGAGTATGTAAATTCGCTTTTGAATTCATAATGTTCCAGTCCCATCTGGTCTTTATACGATAAACTATCCGGATGCTGGTTCACCCACATTTTGTATTTACTGTAAATAACTGAAGTATTTGAAAAAAGCCGTTCATTAAAAATATGGTTGAACCGCAATGTACCTGTTATATTCCCATAGTTGACGTCGTTATTATAGCTACTGGATATATTTTGACTTATAAAGTCCTGGCCCATATAACCTGAAAGATATATCCTGTTGTTTTGGTCCGGTATATAATTTATTTTGGAATTGATATCATAAAAGTAAGGCCTTATTTCTTTTGCATTCTGGTTGTTTATAAATTGCATATACGGTTCAATAAGGGCATCCCGCGCCCCGACAATAAAAGAACATTTATCAGTAACTAACGGGCCTTCAATTGAAAGGCCGCTTGATACCAAGCCAATTGTACCATCAATATGAAAATTCTTCAGGTTGCCTTCTTTCTGCGTAACATTTATAACAGATGATACCCTTCCGCCATAATCTGCCGGGATACCTCCTTTATAGAACTTTACATCTTTAATAATATCCGGATTAAACGTGGAACACATGCCAAACATGTGATTGGGATTATAAACAATGGCTTCATCTATCATCATCAGGTTTTGGTTCCACGAGCCGCCCCGTACCTGAAAATTGCCGCCGATTTCCGATGTAGTGTTCACGCCGGGCAATAACTGGATGTTTCGCAGCATGTCTGGTATGCCAAACAGTGATGGCAATTCTTTCACATCCTGCATGTCAATTCTCGATATGCTTTGCTGAAAATCATTAATCCTGCTTTGCTTTTTGCTAATTATTACTTCTTCTAATTCACGGATGGAAGGTGCCAGGACAAAATCCAGGCGTATCGCGCCCGTTAGAAAAGTATCGATGGTTTGTAAATTATATCCGACACTCGAAATTTGAATTTTGTATTTCCCGGTCGGAACAGTTATCGAATAAAACCCATACGAGTTAGCAATTTCGCCCAACTTAAGATTATCTATATAAACTATAGCGCCTACAAGGCTTTCGCCACTTACTGAATCCTTAATTATCCCTGAAATAACACCTTTACCTTTTTTTCCGTCAATTCCTTTTTTTGAAGGATTTTTTTTAAGGATTATCACTCTTGAATGAATTATAAAATCAATAGATGTGTTTTTGAATAGTTCGTTCAGGATTTCTTCCAATTTCATTTCTTTTTTAGAAAGCCTGACTTCTTTCTGCAATGGTATTTCAGGTGGTTCATACGAAAAAACAACATTCGATGAGTTAGATATTTCATCAATAAAACTTTGAATAGTCCCTTTTTCATTTTTTAGCTTTATTGTTTTATTAAGTAAATCTTCGCTGTTTTGAGAAAGACAAATTAATGCAGTAAAAACACAGAGGGTAATAGCAATCGTAAATCTTTTCATTATTAATTTTAGGTGTTAGGTGTTAGGCTTTAGCACCTGGTCATTTGTAATTTGTAATTAGTTATTGGTAATTAGTATTGTACTATCGTTATTAAAAGTGGCTTTTACATTTAAAGTCATTTCAATAATTTTTATGGCTTCATCCAACGGAAGGTTATTAAATGTAACTGTGATAGGACGGTTTTTAAGCGATTTATCAATTTCAATATTTTTTGAATAATAGTCTGATATTACTTTTACGGCCTCACTTAATGGTTTATTATTGAATCGGATTATCCCCGTTTGCCACGAAAGAAAATTCTCATCGGAATAATGAGATTTGACCAATTGTTCTGAATTTGGATCAAATTTTCCCTGATCGCCTTTTAATAAATGAAGTATTTGTGATTTATCTTTAACATTCCGAAATGCCACTTTACCAGTCAGTACAGAAACAAAAACCTGTCCGGAATTTCCTACCTTAATATTAAAAGAAGTCCCCAATACCTTCGTAATTGTTCCGCCTGCATTTACAATAAATGGATGGGCTTTGTCTTTTGCAACTTTAAAAAATGCCTCACCTTCCAAACTGACTTCTCTAACACCCGAAAATTTTTCTGGAAAACTAACTTTAGAATTGCGGTTAAGAAAAATAACAGTTCCATCGGCCAGGTGAAGCTCCTTTTTGCTATTGCTTAATGAAGCCTCAATTTTTAAGGCAGGTTTATTGAAGATCGAAACTTTTACAACGATTCCGATTCCAAGTAAAATAATTACCAGGGCTGCAATTTTCAATAACTGCCTGAAAATCGGACGAAGGTTAATTTTCTTTGCTTCCCTGCTTTTTAATCCGGTTTGCAACTGAATATTATTCCATGCTTTTTCAAAATCGGGGGTTAACAAATCAACTGATTTTCCGGCTACTTCCCAGGAATTTATTAGTTCGCCGAAAAGCTTTCTATTTTCTTCTGAAGCATTTATCCAGTGCTTCAATTTCATTTCTTTCAGAATTGTCACATTCGTCCCTGAAATATTTTATTAAAAGATGATATTCCGGTTCCATAATTATCGGTATTAATTATAATTAGAACAAAATTTTTGAGGATCACCCTTAAAGTGAAATATAGGAGTCCGAAAACCGAAGAATGGATTCTGGAAAAAGTCAATAAATACTTGCGAAGTAGCAGTTCTTTCTGATCCCGTATTCCGGATTCCAGTCTCCTGAATCCTTTTAACTGAAAAAGAACAACGTAATTATTATTGCGAAATAATCATATTTCGAAAGAAATTCATGCACCCGCTTAAGTGCAATGCTAATCTGGGCTTCCACAGTTTTTACTGAAAGTCCCAATTGTTCGGCAATTTCTTTATACGACAAACCTGAAAAACGGCTAAGGCTGAAAATTATCCGACATTTATCGGGAAGTTGTTCAACGGCTTCCATTATATGCGAATTCAATTCTTTGCCTATAATTTCATCGTGCTGGTCATATCCGGATTTATTTGAAATTGCCGAACTTTCGTCAACAAATTGTTGCCTGGCATATTTACTCTGGATATAATTTATTGATGTATTAATGACAGATCTGATAAAGCAGGGTTTAATATTTCCGGAGTAATTTAGTGTATTCCTCTTATTCCAGATATTGATAAAAACGTCCTGCACAACATCCTCTGCTATATCCGTACGGCCCACATATTTAAATGAAAGCTTGCAAAGTTCGAGATAGTATTTATCAAAAAGAAACTTAAGGAATAAATCACCTTTTTCAGATAATAGGTAAGAGAAATCTTCATTTGGAAAATGATGATCCATTCAGTCAGGGTTAATTGCACAAAACTAAATAAAGTTGTTTAAATTTTAGCTTTGATTTAAACAGAATTATTTAGAAATGAACTACCCCGCCACAAGCGGACGGGCTATCCGTAGTCTGCCTAAATATAATCTTTTGGATATAATTTTGTTCCATTTGAAAAAATGAGAGATAAAAGTAAAATTCTGCTAACACTCAAATTTTTAATAATGGCCACGAATGCACGAATAAATTATTCGTGCATTCGTGGCCATTTCATTTGATCCATATTTTTGCCACTAGCGTCGGGGAATTTACCCAATGAGATTAAATAAAACATCTATGAGTCTTTATGGGTTCTTTTTTTCAGAGGTCTCGGAACCGATCCATAAGTAAATTAAAAAAGCCGGTATTATATAAGGAAATATTCCATATAATGTGTCACTTACAGAATGTGACTTTCGATCGACTGCAATAAAAATGCTGATACAAAATATTATCAGCAAGAGCAATATGATAACTCCGGTAAAAGATCTTGGAACATAAATCCAGCCAGCTTTCTTAAACAAAAATTTAGACATAATATTAAATTGTAAGGTGATGGGTGTTGGGTATTTGAAGGTAAAATTGGTAATTGGTAATTGGTAATTGGTAATATCTCTTTTAAAACCTAATTCCCAATACCTCAATATTTAAGGAACCTTTACCAACAATACATCATTAATAGCTTTTACCAAAGCCTCTTTGGTAATTAACCCAACTGTAACCTGGGGTTTACCTGATTTAGGGCAGAATAACAACGTCGGCAAACTCGAAACTCCCATGCCTTGCGTCAATGCCTGTTCCACATCGGTATCGACTTTATAAACAATTATTGTTCCTGCAAAATCTTTTGCAACTTCCTCGAGAATGGGTGACATGCGACGGCATGGGCCACACCAACTGGCATAAAAATCTATAATGCAAGGTTTAGATCCTTCATAATTCCATTCTTTGTTTGCTTCATAATTAAACACCAATTGTTTGAAAGTTGCATTGGTAAGATGTATAATTGTGGCATTTCCATCAACGCCAGTACCAATTGGGGTTATAGTATTTCCATTAAAAACACCAATAGTTACAAAAAATATTAAAGTTAAAAATGAATTTTTCATATTGTAAAAATATAAGAATAGATAGAAATTAGAAGAATTAAACAATCAATTTGTCAATTTTGTTTTTTAATCTTATTTGAAAACCCTTTTTATGTTTATTAAAAATCATATAATAAACAAATTTTATTAAAACAACTTTAAACACAATATATACAACGAATTAATTATTCTGATATAATCTTTTATAACGCCATTGCTTTCTTTGTCTTGCATCTTGGTTCTTGGCTCTTGATTCTTGCGTTATTTATAATATTGAAAGTGGCATAAAAAGAACGACAGTTTTGAGATTTTTTTTATTTTTTTGAAAATGATTTTACTTTAAAAAATTTCCAATAAAAGATAAATTATGTTAATAAATTTTAAGCAGAAATAATTTATTTATAGAACTGAAACAAAATTGATTTTTAAACGTTTATTGTCGCAATTAAAAAAATTATTTTTTTAAAACACTTGTAAACACAAATGTACAGGTCATAATTCTAACGTTCTTGTGCAAATGAAAATAATAATTATTAGTTTTATCGCTTATTAAATTTATGGATATATGACAGATTTTAAGTTTACTGCTATTTTCTTAGCAATTATTCTCTCCCAGTTAGCAAAAAGTCAGGTTGCAATTAATACCGATGGTTTATCTCCCAATAATACATCAATGCTGGATGTAACAAGTACAACCAAAGGTGTTCTTGTACCTCGGATGACAACCGTTCAAAGAACCGGAATAACTTCTCCTGCGACAGGTTTGCTGGTATACGATACCGATACAAAGTCTTTTTGGTATTATGACGGCGGATGGAACAATATTGCAGCAGGCACATCACCACTTGGTGTAACCAGCGGAGGAACAGGTGTTTCGACGATTTCCGGATTGATAAAAGGAAATGGTACTTCGCCATTTACTGTAGCAATTGCAGGAACAGACTATGTCTCTGGACTTGCAAATCCTACCGGTATTATCGGAATAGCTGTTGTCAATGGATCGGCAACGACAGCGATGAGAAGTGATGCTGCACCAGCAATAGATGTGAGCATATCTCCTACCTGGACAGGTACTCATACATTTAATCTCGGTTTGTCAGCTTCCGGAGCAGCCATTAGCTTAAATACCAATTCCAACTTTGTTACCAATATCAATACCGGAACTTCGACCGGGGCAGTCAATATTGCCAATGGTAGTGCCGGAGGTAATGTAATAAGCATAGGCAATACAACCGGTGCTACTTCCACATCTATTAATGCCGGTAGTGGTGGGCTTAATTTAAATACAAGTGCTGCAACCAATGAAACCACAACATTAGGAACAACCGGTTCGGCAGTTTTTGGGTCTTCAACAGCCAATTCGGACAAGATCGCCATTCTGCCTCAATCAACCATAACCACTGCAGGATTTACCGGAACAATCACATCTGCAGATTTAACCGCTTTAAGGACCTGGACACTTCCCAATGCATCCGGAACATTGGCATTGACTTCTGCAGGTACAAGCTGGCTGGTTGGTGGCAATGCACCCGGAGCAGCTTCTGTTTTAGGAACAACCGACAACTCGGCAGTTACATTACAAACCGGTACAGGTGCATTAAACTTAGGAACAGATGCAGCAGCTAAAACTATCACACTTGGAAATGCAACGGGTGCAACTGCAGTCAGTATCAACTCAGGAACAGGAGCAATTTCTTTGACCCCACAAACAACAGGTACTATCGTTATAGGGGCTGCAGCCGGAACTGGTAGCATCACCCTTGGTGCATCCATGGCAGCCCAAAGTGTCCTGATTGGAAATGGTGTGAATGCAGCAGCCCAGGTTGTGAGTATTGCAAACGGCGCAACAGCTGCTAATTCTACTGTTAATATTCTTTCCGGGGTTGGTACCGCTGGCGCTGGAAGTTTGCTTATGGCTGATAATACCCGTGTTACAACAATTGATTTGGGTAATATCGCTCCAGCCGCTGCGCGCACTACCACGATTGCAGGTGGTAATTCAGCTGTTGCTGATATTGTAAACATCGGAACAGGTTTAGTAGGAGGGGCAGGTTCAAAGACTGTTAATATTAGTACGGGCGCATCAACAGTTGGAATAAACACGGTCAACATTGGTACGGGTGCAACAACAGTTGCCGGCGGTAATACAATTCATATTGGTGATGGTACCCCGACAGGAGCAGGTTCAAATTTAGTTACAATTGGCGGTGCAGCATTAGCCAGTGCCACAACTATAAGGGCTGGTACGGGAGGGCTTAATTTAAGTACAGGGGCTGCGACCAATGAGACAACAACATTAGGTACAACCGGTTTGGCAGTTTTTGGGTCTTCAACTGCCAATTCAGACAAGATAGCCATTCTGCCTCAATCAACTATTGTTACTGCAGCATTCACCGGAACCATTACCTCTTCAGATTTGACAGACGGCCAGGACATGGACATTTCCAGATGCAACGGGCACTATTGCATTGACTACAGGTGCTGGTGCTGCATGGATATTTGGTGGCAATGCCCCGGGAGGTGCTTCTGTTATAGGAACAACCGACAACTCGGCAGTTACATTACAAACCGGTACAGGTGCATTAAACTTAGGAACAGATGCAGCAGCTAAAACTATCACACTTGGAAATGCAACGGGTGCAACTGCAGTCAGTATCAACTCAGGAACAGGAGCAATTTCTTTGACCCCACAAACAACAGGTACTATCGTTATAGGGGCTGCAGCCGGAACTGGTAACATCACCCTTGGTGCATCCACGGCAGCCCAAAGTGTCCTGATTGGAAATGGTGTGAATGCAGCAGCCCAGGTTGTGAGTATTGCAAACGGCGCAACAGCTGCTAATTCTACTGTTAATATTCTTTCCGGGGTTGGTACCGCTGGCGCTGGAAGTTTGCTTATGGCTGATAATACCCGTGTTACAACAATTGATTTGGGTAATATCGCTCCAGCCGCTGCGCGCACTACCACGATTGCAGGTGGTAATTCAGACTGTTGCTGATATTGTAAACATCGGAACAGGTTTAGTAGGAGGGGCAGGTTCAAAGACTGTTAATATTAGTACGGGCGCATCAACAGTTGGAATAAACACGGTCAACATTGGTACGGGTGCAACAACAGTTGCCGGCGGTAATACAATTCATATTGGTGATGGTACCCCGACAGGAGCAGGTTCAAATTTAGTTACAATTGGCGGTGCAGCATTAGCCAGTGCCACAACTATAAGGGCTGGTACGGGAGGGCTTAATTTAAGTACAGGGGCTGCGACCAATGAGACAACAACATTAGGTACAACCGGTTTGGCAGTTTTTGGATCTTCAACTGCCAATTCAGACAAGATAGCCATTCTGCCTCAATCAACTATTGTTACTGCAGCATTCACCGGAACCATTACCTCTTCAGATTTGACGAGCGGCCAGGACATGGACATTTCCAGATGCAACGGGCACTATTGCATTGACCACAGGTGCTGGTGCTGCATGGATATTTGGTGGCAATGCCCCGGGAGGTGCTTCTGTTATAGGAACAACCGACAACTCGGCAGTTACATTACAAACCGGTACAGGTGCATTAAACTTAGGAACAGATGCAGCAGCTAAAACTATCACACTTGGAAATGCAACGGGTGCAACTGCAGTCAGTATCAACTCAGGAACAGGTGCAATTTCTTTGACCCCACAAACAACAGGTACTATCGTTATAGGGGCTGCAGCCGGAACTGGTAGCATCACCCTTGGTTCATCCACTGCAGCCCAAAGTGTCCTGATTGGAAATGGTGTGAATGCAGCAGCCCAGGTTGTGAGTATTG
>CAVSGB010000172.1:0-12137 GCA_963726845.1 uncultured Bacteroidota bacterium
TGTGGGATAAATTGCAAATTATTTATTTAAGAATAAGTGTTTTTGTCCTTGTTGGTGAAATATTTCCATTTTCATAATATTCTATTGAAATATTGCCGGACTTTGAATTTGAAGTATCAGCTGCAAAATGAATACTTAGATCACAAGGTTCTCCATTAAAAGTCGAAGTAAATGTTTGGGAACTGTCTGAAAAATTATAAGCTGAAACTGTCCAATTAGTTGGAGTGGGGATAGCAGTGTACCACCACATTCCACCTTTCATAAATATTTTGACAGAACAATTTGTACTGAGATTAGCCGCCATGCTATAATTGACATTATTGTAAAATGTATCCCTGCCCAGATTTAAAATATTATCACCAAAGCCGCCCTTTGCCGGATAATCAATAATCGGGTTAGGTTTTAGTCCACAACTGTCTACGAACTGTTTAACATATTTCATGAAATCAGGTATAGAAACCGTCAGGTTTAGTGAAGCATATCTATTTTTAAGATTTGTAATAATTGTAGCTGAATCAAATATGCTTGCATCATTAACTAATTTTTGTAAAGTAGCAGTACTATCCAATTTTCCATCCAGGGCAATATCTGTACTAAAATTTGCCATTAACTCCGAAACAGTAGCTTCATCGCGATAACCTTGAAATATTGCAGATATAGCAAGTAAAATAGCATTCCCCTCCCCGTTTTTTGAAATATCAAGATATTCTGAATTTTGAATTGTTGGACTTTTTATTTTGAAAATACTTAGTATTTCGGACTGGGCTTGTTTTTTAGAATCTGAAAAAGACTTTCCCGTTGATATTAAATATTCAACCCGTCTTTTTTCGAGGTTTGTCAAAATATTAATATTTACATTTGATTTATCAGAAATGTCAGAATATGCGAAGAGTGTAATTGGTGCAATGGATGTAGAGCCTTTAATTTCATTATAATAATAACCCGATGCGGCAAATAAAACATAACGCGAACTTAAGTTAATATTATTTACCTGGAATGAACCTGAATTATCTGCAATTTGCGTACTAAAGGTCTTTCCCGTTTGGGATAAATTTGCATCAACTTCGGAAATAGTAATATTTGTACCATTAATAAATGGGCCCTTTTGCACGTAACCAGTAATATCAATCTTGTTAAATGATGTCGTGGTTTCTTTTTTGCAGAAGGAAACTACAATAGCTATAAATAGTAAACTATAAATTTTTATAATATTTTTCATAACAACTTGGTTAGTAGATTATTTATAAAGGTAAAGAAAGTATTTTGGTTTTCAAAATATATGCTTAAACTTTTGATTAACTAAACTTTTCTTATTTCGAAGCTCTATTAATTTTTTTTCTTATTTTTGCGCCGGCGATGGAGTTCGCCGAAAACCGCAATAGTGCTGATAACTCCTGCCAATAAAATTAATAGGGGTTATTATATGATAAGCATTTATTTTCTTGCAGCTTTCTGGTTTTTATCAGCAGTCCTTTCTACAGTTATTGCCAACCGGATAAAAATTTCAATGGCCTTAATTGAAATTATTGTTGGCGCTTGTATCGGATATGCAGCTTTCAAACTAAATTATACAGAAAAACTTTCTTTGAATGCCGACTGGTTAAAATTCTGTGCCGGTATAGGGGCAATTATGCTCACGTTTCTTGCTGGTGCTGAATTAAGCCCCGACACCATGAAAGCCAGGTTTAAAGAAGTATCCATTGTAGGTTTGGTTGGTTTTTTCGCGCCTTTTATCGGGTGTTCACTCATTGCTTATTATTTGTTGGGATGGGGATTACAAGCCAGCTTACTAGCAGGTATTGCACTTTCTACAACTTCAATGGCAGTGGTCTATGCCGTGATGCTTGAATATGGTTTTAATAAAACCGAATATGGCAAAGGGATTCTGGGTGCATGTTTTATAAATGATTTAGGCACAGTCATTGGCCTGGGATTGATATTCGCCCCATTTACTTATAGAACACTTATTTTTATTGCCGTAATTATAATTCTAATTTTCGTTCTACCTATTATTACCGAATTCATTATAAAATATTTTGCTCATAAAACCGCTGCAATTCGCACAAAATGGATACTTTTCGTTTTGTTATCAATGGGAGTTCTGGCATTATGGTCTGGCAGCGAACCTGTATTGCCTGCCTATATCATTGGAATGTTACTTGCTAAAACAATTGAAAAAGATGAATTCTTCGTAAGAAGATTACGCACATTGACTATTGGGTTTTTTACTTCTTTATATTTTTTGCGTGCAGGCGCCCTAATGTCTTTACCTGCACTCATTGCTGCCCCTCTGATATTTATTGTATTTTTTGCAGGTAAAGTAGTTTTTAAAATATTTGGATTATATCCTGTTATTAATAATTTCAGGGAAGATAAAAAGGAAAAATGGTATTATACCCTGCTTATGTCAACAGGCCTGACATTCGGAACTATTTCTGCACTTTTTGGTTTAACGCATAATATTATTACACAAGGTCAATATACCTATTTAGTTGGTGCTGTGATTGCCAGTGCCGTAATTCCAACTCTTATTGCCAATAAATTTTTCCTGCCAAAACATTTGCTCGAAGAACCGATTTTGGATGACGAGATGTCTGAATTAGATACAAATGTAAAATAGAATATTTCAATTTTGATAGCACGAAAATAGATAATAGTTTTTATGAATATAGAAATTGAAAGAAAATTTCTTGTAGTCAGTGAGCTGTGGCAAAAGTTAGAAAAACCTGCCGGGGAATACCTGATACAGGGATATTTAGGTATTGATGTTCATAAAACAATCAGGGTACGTGTTGCCGGTAGTAAAGCCTTTATGGCTGTAAAAGGAAAAGCAATTAATATAACAAGACAGGAATATGAATTTGAAATACCTTTAAAAATAGCCTCGGAACTGATAAAGAATTTTGCAGAAACAATCATTGAAAAGTTGAGGCACATAATAATATATCGCGGTAAAACATGGGAGGTTGACGAATTTTTAGGTGATAATGAAGGGCTTCTGATTGCTGAAATTGAATTAAATTCCGAAGATGAACGTTTTCAACTGCCCGAATGGATTGGCAGAGAAGTTTCACATGACACAAGGTATTTTAACTCTAATTTATCAAAATATCCTTATAAAAACTGGAATGATAAGTAAATGCAATTAGATAAACAGACATTAAAAGACCTGGAGATTTTTAAGGCCGAAGAAGGCGATGCAGCTGTTTTTGATTTTATAAACAAAACGAAAACAACTGGTGGCAAATACCGACTCAGGGAAAAGTTTTTATATCCACCGGACAGCCTGGAATTAATAAAGGTACAGCAAGAATCTATTCGCTATCTTACTGAAAATTGGGAAATATTTTCCATTCCATTTAACGACCGCATGTTGAAATCACTCGAAGAATATCTTTCTACAAACATTGACTTTGTAAAAGGCGGAAGCCTTCTCGAATGTGTAAAGTTTTGCCTCGTTGATATTCAGGCATATCGGTACTTGAAAAACAGTCTTTCGGAAATAGCAGGATTCATAAATGGTTTTTATAAACTATTACATGAAAAAAAAGAAGGATTGCCGGCAATATTAAAAACAGCTTATGAAGAACTTGATTTAATAATCCATGATGAGGGCTTTAAAAAAATAAACTCACTGCCTGATAAAAAATTATTTGCGTTTTATTACGTATTGCAGACGAACCGGTTCCTGCGGACAAACATGAAAACGAGTTTAGCAAGTATTTTATCCTGGTACTACGAAACCGATGCTTTATTGGCAATGGCCAAAGCTACCTGTGAATATCATTTCATCTTTCCTGAATTTGTTGAAATCCAGGATAGCATTTTTGAGGCCGAAAGCTTATACCACCCAATGCTTGCAAATGCAATCCCTTCTGATGTAAAGCTGGATAGGAATTTAAACCTTATCTTCCTTACCGGGCCAAATATGTCAGGGAAAACCACCTTCCTGAAAGCAACCGGGATAGCGGTTTACCTGGCTCACCTGGGAATGGGCATTCCTGCCAAACGTGCAAGCGTAAGTTATTTCGACAGGTTATTTACAAGCCTTAATATAACTGATAATATTTTAAGCGGATACAGCTTTTTCTTCAGTGAAGTGAAACGGGTAAAACAACTTGCCGAAGCCTTAAACAGCGGAGAAAAAATATTTACACTTTTCGATGAATTGTTCCGTGGCACAAATGTTAAAGACGCCTACGATGCCACGGTGATGGTTATTTCGGGTTTGGCTTTATGGAACAACAGCATCTTAGTTATTTCATCCCATTTATGGGAAGTTTGGGATAAAATAAAGCATTTTGCCAATATTAAAAGTTTATGTTTCGATTCGGAAATTAGCTTTGGCGTACCAGTTTTTTCGTACCGAATGGTCTCAGGTGTTAGCCAGATGCGTTTGGGGTTAACGATTATTGAAAATGAAAAAATAATGGAATTATTAAAACATTAAAATAATGATAGCCATTGATATTCCGGGATATAAAAAAATTGATGCAGAATATCTGGTACTCGACTATAATGGCACTTTAGCCATTGATGGAACAATAATCCCAGGCCTAAAAGATATTTTGAATATATTGGCGGAAGATATCCAGATTCATGTGATTACTGCCAATACTTTTGGCAATGCTAAGAAAAACCTGACAGATGTTATTTGCAAATTGGTTATTATAAAAGAAGAAAACAAACAAATTCAAAAAGCCGGATATATTACAAAGCTTGGTGAACAAATGGTAATAGCAATAGGCAACGGGATGAACGATGAACTGATGTTAAAGAATGCGGCGCTTGGAATTGCTGTGGTCCAAAAAGAAGGGGCTTCTGTAAAATCCCTTTTAAATGCAGATATTGTTTGCAATAATATAATTGATGCACTCGAATTATTAATAAATCCTTTGCGCGTTGCGGCAACCCTAAGAAGATGATTATGGACAAGATTAATCTTTTGGAAAATCACAGGAGGACAGTTTCTTCATCTATTTATATGATTGAAGAATTTGTCCGCGAACTTGAAATGGAGTTGGTTTATCCTACCGACAGGGTGATGCAAAAATTAAAAAAGGATATTGCCCCAATCGATTTGCAACACTATGATTCGATTATTAAAGAAATTAAATCTTACATCCTGTATATGGCAACCAAGTAAAATTTGAATCAAAAAATGATGCATATAGACCGGATTATAGATGCCAAAAAAACAAGTATGTGGATAATATTATGCGATACTACTTCAAAAGGGCTCAAAGGGTATGGGGAATTTCCAAAGGAATATGCACAGGAATTTGATTCAGATATTGATAAATTACAGAAATTAATTGCAAATATTTAAACGGACATAAATTGATCTAAAATATAAGATTAATTTTTATTATTAATATTGAATATTAGCAAAATGGATGTTTACAAAACTATTATAGATGAAATAGCCCAAATAAACAGTTCAACGGGTGTGCCCGAACTTACAAACCCCGTGGTAAGCCTTTTAGATGAAAAGGATAAAACCATTCATATTGCTGTATTAGGTCAATTTAAGTCAGGTAAAAGTTCTTTAATTAATAGTATTATTGGCGAAAACATTTTACCTGTTGGTGTTGTTCCTGTAACTGCTATTGTTACCAGCCTGCAATATGGCGCTGCACCCAAAGCAATTATTCATTTTACTAATGGTAATTCAATAAATATTGGCATTGATGAACTTCAGCAATATGTTACTGAAAAGCACAATCCCGATAACAAACTAAAGGTAGCTATTGCCATTGTTGAACATCCGGCGTTAAATGGTTTTAAAAAAGTAAGCATTATTGACACGCCGGGACTTGGCAGTTTTTACAGGCATAATAGTGAAACCACCTTGCAACGGCTTCCTTATACAGGTGTAGCCTTGGTATGTATAAGCGCCGAACGTCCTTTATCAGAGGGTGATATTAACCTTTTGAAAGGTATTGCACGGTATTGCACCGATATTGCACTGGATATCACAAAAACCGATTTGTATAAACCTTATGAACTTGACGAAATTAAATCGCATATCTCCAAATCGGTTAAAAAAGCCTTAAAATATGAAATTTCAATTTTCGAATTTTCAATTTATCAAAACCAGCAAGGCTATATTGATAAATTAATAAAACAACTCATTGAACCAATTAACGAAGATTTTGAGAAAAAATATGATGAGATAATCAGATTTAAAATCAATAGCATTATTGAACAAAGTATCCAGTATGCCGAACTTGCTTTACAATCAGCTTTAAAACGTGAACATGAAAAAGAAACGGTAAATAAATTGTTGCTGGAAATTAAAACCAACCATCATCACCATGAACGTGAAATGTTGCTTTCGGCCACTTTGTTTAAAGGAGAAATACGGGACAAACTTGAAAAGATCATATTACCCTATAAATCGGCAATTACAGAAAAACTCACCTACACGTTTGTTAGGGATTATTACCAATGGCAAGGTTCATTATTTCAAGTTTCCCGGAAGTACGAACAATGGTTAAAGGATAATTTAGGCATTGAAATCAATATACTGGGAAATGAATGTTTTGAACGGATTAACAGCATTGTTAAGGGATCGCTGGATTATTTTGAATATTCAGCCCTTCAATTTCGCCACCATTTAGAAGAAAAGGTTTTTGAACTTTTTGGTGTAAAACTGCCATTAGCTTCATGGCAAATAGATTTTAATGGCATTGAAAAGCCTGATACATCCATTTACAGGGCTTTTGATTCGCATATTGACACATTATTGTTTTTTCTACCTATGCGCTATTTCAGAAATATTTTTTTTAGGCATTTTCAAAGGCAAATCCCGGAAGAAATTGAAAAAAACCTGCATCGTTTCGTATCCGATGTAACATATAAAATCATAAAATCAATAGATAATATTCATAAACAATCATTACAATGCATCAGCAACGAAACAAAAACAGTTGAACAAATCCTGCTGAATGAAAAAAGCAATTGTGCCGAATTGCAGGAAAGCATCAATAGTTTAAGACAAATCAATCTATAATCCTTTATCAAGTTGCAGGGACTTATCTACAAAGTCGGTTCGGTAGCAAAAAAAGCAGTGTATGGCAACGTAAGGTCGGTTGCAGGGAAGTAAAAAAGCTAATATTGTGTTGTAGAAAACTAAAAAAATAATACTGACTGAAAACTATCGTTTAAAAATTAGAATGTTGTTATTTTGTTCTCAATATATTTCAAATTTAAATTTTATAATATGAGTTTTACACATGAAGTTGAAGGTATGATTTGCGTCGCACAAGGTGCAAATCATGGCCCTGCACCTATTCCCGAAGAAGGCAAATGGGTCAAGGCAAAAGAAATAAAAGACATTTCGGGCCTGACACACGGCGTGGGTTGGTGTGCCCCGCAACAGGGAGCTTGCAAACTAACCCTGAATGTCAAAGAAGGTATAATCCAGGAAGCATTGGTGGAAACAATTGGTTGTACAGGTATGACCCATTCGGCAGCAATGGCCTCTGAAATTCTTCCCGGCAAAACCATTCTCGAAGCATTGAATACAGACCTTGTTTGCGATGCCATTAACACCGCTATGCGTGAATTGTTCCTGCAAATTGTTTACGGACGTACCCAAACTGCTTTCTCCGAAGGTGGATTGCCTATTGGAGCCGGCCTTGAAGATTTAGGCAAAGGCCTCCGTGGTGTTACCGGAACATTGTATGGAACAGTAGCCAAAGGCCCGCGTTATCTCGAAATGGCCGAAGGTTATATTACCAAAATAGGACTTGATGAAGGCAATGAAATTATAGGTTACGAATTTGTCAGCATTGGCCGTATGATGGACATGATTAAAGCCGGTACCGATGCCAACGAGGCGCTCAAAAAAGCTTCGGGTAAATACGGCCGTATTGATGAAGCAGTTAAAATTATTGACCCACGTAAAGAATAGGAGGAACATACAATGCCATTATTTGAAAGTTATGACAGACGAATTAACCAGATTAACAAAGTGCTTAATTCGCATGGTATTTCTTCTGTAGAAGAAGCCAAAAAAATATGCGACAACAAAGGCGTAGATGTTTATAAAATTGTAAAAGACATTCAGCCAATTGCCTTTGAAAATGCTATGTGGGCATATATTGTAGGAGCTGCCATTGCAATTAAGAAAGGCAAGACCAAAGCTGCCGATATTGCTGCAACATTGGGCGAAGGCCTGCAGGCCTTTTGCATCCCCGGCTCAGTAGCCGACGACCGAAAAGTCGGACTTGGTCATGGAAACCTCGCCGCAATGTTGTTGCGCGAAGAAACAAAATGTTTTGCATTTCTTGCAGGGCACGAATCTTTTGCTGCCGCCGAAGGCGCTATTGGTATCGCAAAATCGGCCAACCGTGTTCGTAAAGAACCATTACGGGTTATACTGAACGGGTTGGGTAAAGATGCTGCTAAAATTATTGCCCGCGTAAATGGGTTCACTTATGTACAAACTCAATTCGATTATTATTCCGGCGAATTAAAAGAAGTCAACCGTATAGCCTATTCAAAAGGCGACAAAGCAAAAGTGAACTGCTATGGCGCGGATGATGTTCGTGAAGGTGTTGCCATTCTTCATAGAGAAGGCGTTGATGTTTCTATTACCGGGAATTCTACCAATCCGACACGCTTCCAGCATCCAGTGGCTGGAACATATAAAAAAGAGTGTGTGGAACAGGGCAAAAAATATTTCTCTGTAGCTTCAGGTGGCGGAACTGGTCGTACCCTGCACCCCGATAATATGGCCGCCGGACCTGCTTCGTATGGTATGACCGACACAATGGGACGCATGCACTCCGATGCCCAGTTTGCAGGTTCGTCATCCGTTCCGGCACACGTTGAAATGATGGGATTAATCGGCATGGGAAATAACCCGATGGTGGGCGCTTCGGTAGCTGTGGCTGTTGCTGTTTCGCAAGCTTAACATTTTTCTTAATTAAAAGGATTGGCATGATTTTGTCAGTCCTTTTTTTGTTATGGTTTAAAATGGTTGATTGTTTCAGCAAAACCTTTGAGGTTTTAAAAACCTCAAAGGTTTATCAGCCGATTCGACTCATCTTTCTTTTTTTGTCATAAATTTTACACTTTGGAATGACTAAAAAAGTAATAAAGTAAAAAATAAAAAAACATCAAAAACATCAAAAACATCAAAAACATCAAAAACATCAAAAACATCAAAAACATCAAAAACATCAAAAACATCAAAAACATCAAAAACATCAAAAACATTAAAAACATTAAAAGAAATAATATGTTTATTATTTGAAATACAAATATTTACTTTTTAATATTGACCCAAAAAAATAATCATTATGAAAATCTTAGAAGTTGAAGCAATTGAAATCCTCGATTCGAGGGGCAATCCTACCATCGAAGCCGCACTGACATTAGAGGACGGCACAAGCGCTTGTGCAATGGTTCCGAGTGGCGCATCAACAGGCGAGCGGGAAGCCTGCGAACTCCGCGATGGCGACAAAAAACGTTATGGTGGCAAGGGAGTTTTGAAAGCCGTAGAAAATGTAAACAAAATCATTGCAAAAGAAATTGAAGGCAAGTGCTTTGTTAGCCAACGTGAGCTTGATTATTTAATGATCGGCCTTGACGGGACTGAAAACAAATCGAATTTGGGCGCAAATGCCATTCTTGCCGTATCTATGGCTTATGCCCGGGCAGAATCCGAAAGTGCAGGGATTCCCTTGTATCAATATTTGGGCGGTAGCAATGCCCATTTGCTGCCCGTTCCCTGTATGAATATTATTAACGGTGGAAAACATGCCGATAACAATGTGGACTTTCAGGAATTTATGATCGCCCCGCATGGCGCAACTTCGTTTACCGAAGCGATACGAATGGGTATTGAAGTTTTTCATACTTTAAAAGGAGTACTTAAGGCTAAAGGTTATAGCACAGGTGTTGGCGATGAAGGCGGTTTTGCCCCTGACCTTAAATCGAATGACGAAGCCGTTGAAGTGATCCTCGAAGCAATTACCAAAGCCGGATATAAGCCCGGGAATGAAGTAAGTATTTGTCTCGACCCTGCGGCAAGCGAATTATGGGAGGACGGTAAATACAAGTTTTTCAAAAGCACACAAAAATTAGTATCGAGCGATGAAATGATTAAACTGTGGGAAAGCTGGATAAATCAATATCCTATTGTATCGCTCGAAGACGGCCTGGCTGAAAACGACTGGACAGGCTGGCAAAACCTCACGAAAACACTTGGCAAAAAAATTGAGATTGTAGGTGATGATATTTTCTGTACGAACAAAAAAATACTTGCCGAAGGTATCCAGAAGGGTGTTGCCAATTCAATCCTGATTAAGTTGAACCAGATTGGAACTGTAACAGAAACACTCGAAACCATAGAGTTAGCATACAAAAACGGCTATCATGCTTTTGTTTCGCACCGCAGTGGCGAAACTCCCGACAGCTTTATTGCCGATCTTACCGTTGGGTTGAATACTGGTTTGATTAAAACCGGGAGCGGTTGCCGCGGTGAGAGAATCGAAAAGTTCAATCAATTGATGCGTATTGAACATGAGTTGGGCAAATCATCGCAATTTGCAGGGAAAAAGGCTTTTCAAAATGCAAAATAATATAAGGGGGTGAAAATCCCCTTTATATTTTAATATGGATGACTTTATTAATGTAATAACCTTAAATCCGCAAGTTGTTTGTTATGCTGTTGATAATGATAACCCTTCGACTCGCTCAGGGTTACGGCAGACTGAGCAAAGTCGAAGTCAGACCAGGTAAACGAAAAAGACTTGCGGATTTAAGGTGGCAATATATAACAATGCTGCAGAACTAAAAAAATGTTGCTTAATGTAACTATTTACTAATAAAAATGTATAAATTTAGTTGCTTGGTATAAATTCAAATTTATGTAATTGCTAAAACAATAGAAATAATTCAAAACATTGAAGTTCAATCAAATCTAAAAAAAATTATAACATTATGATTAAAAAAGCAAAGATTTTGTTAATAGTCAGTTTATTTGCAACATGCGCGTTTGCTAATAATCTGCAGATGGGCCCGTCACTTTGTTCCCGGATAACCAACATTTACAATTTACCATTCAATGGGATAATAGCTGGAAAGTTACAGGAAGGGCCAGGAAACTGGGATGCAGTTTGGGTTTTTGTCAAATACCAGAATTGCGCTACCAACAACCTGCCCTGGCAACATGTTGGATTAAGTACAACTTCGACCGACCATACTGTAACCGGCGGCGTACTACAAATTGATGCCGTTTCGGACGGAAAGGGAGTATTCATCCACAGAATTGCTTCCGGAAGTGGAAGTATAGCTTCCACTACGGTAACGCTTAAAATGGCCATTACCGATGCCAGCTATAATTATCAGGTAAATGGTATCGAAATGGTTTATATACCTGGGGGAAATACTTTTTATGTTGGAGATGGAAACCGTGGGGGCGGTAATTTGTATGGGTTTTGCAGTGATGGCTCTTTTGACCCTGTAACAATAAATGCCGATGTACAAAATACAAATGGTTTAACAGCAGCCCAGTATGTTAACCAAAATGTTGGATGGGGATAATTTGCTGCACTTCCAATAACTTTCCCATTTGGATATAACGCCTTTTACTGTATGAAGTACGAAGTTAGCCAGGATGCGTATGTCGCTTTTCTGAATAGCCTCACGTACGACCAACAGGCAACCCGCTTTGCCAATTCCCCCAATTCGGTTGCTGGTACCTTTGCAATGGCTGGCCTCACAAATCCGCAGAATTGTCGCAACGGGATACGTATTCAAACACCAGGTCAGGTAAATAACGTACCGGCTGTTGTAGGTTGCGATCTCGATCTGGACGGAGTTCCAAATGAGGCTGACGATGGCCAAAACATTCCCTGCAACTGGCTTAGCTGGAGCGATTTGACCGCTTTCCTTTGCTGGGCTGCATTGCGGCCTATGACCGAATTTGAGTTCGAGAAAGTTTGCAGGGGTACTGCTTCTCCTTTTGATAAACGAATATGTATGGGGAACTAATACTATTCTGGCCGCAAATTCAGGTGCCATTACATATCCTGGGATGGTCAATGAAGTTTCTATTTCAAGCGGCCCGGGATTATGTGCTTATGGTGTTAACACCAACAATAGCCGGGGACCTTTGCGCT
>CAVSGB010000173.1:0-4024 GCA_963726845.1 uncultured Bacteroidota bacterium
ACTTTGAACTACCAGCAGTTTACAACTTATAAAGAGTATACAAATGATCGTGGAAAATTTATCTTCCATGGTTGTAACTCAGAAATTAAAGAAAGATTAAAACAAATTATTAATAAGGAATTAAAATTAGATAAGAAACCGGAATTTAAAGAATAATAAAATGTGCATAACAACGGCTCACAGCCAATGCGGGTTTCAGAAGGTTCGCAAGCGTCAGCGCACGCATGTGGGCATTTGTGCCAGCGGACAGGGACGCAAGCACGCAATCCCGCACTGGCAGTAGCCGCGAACGTTTGGGCGTAATTTTAGGACTGTCCCATAATTTTAAATTTAAACAATAACAACATTATATTTTGTGAGTATGAAAAAGTATTTTGAAAATAAAAAAGATTCCAAATTTACGACTCAAGAGATTAAGTATATTTGGAATTATGCGTCAGAAAATTATTTGCATAAAAGCAAGTTTTCTACTGAAATGTCCTTTCTTGATTTGATAGATGTCGTGTCAGATGACTTAGGACTTACTCCAAATCAGGTTCGTGCAGCACTTTCTCAAATTGATGGAACAAAGGAAATATTAGATGAACTTGAGCGTAAACAAAATGAATTAGTACAATCTGTAAAAAAAACTAAAGACTGGTTAAATAATCAGACAAAGGAAAACAATTAGTAATCAAATTGACAAAAGATAATATGTTTAAGAATGATAAGAATATTAATTTTTTAACTAAAAAGGAGGTTTCTATGAAAACAAAATTATTACATTTCATTGTTTTTATTTTTACTTTTTTGCCAAACAGTATTTTATTTAATAACTATTTTAATAATTAAAACTATGACAAAAGAAAATTTAAATTCACCGGAGGATAAACAATATGGAGGTTATGAACAAGAATTTATGTTTAATAATTATTTATCAATGATATTTAATAAACTATCAGGCATTTCACCATATATAATATTTCCTATATTATCTTTATATTTTCATAATTGGTGGCTTCTTCTTGGAATATTATTTTCAATCATAGGTAGGGTTCTTTCTGTTAAACTTATTTGGATTTTAATTGCATTAGTTTTAACAATTACTTATTCATTAATATTTGGTTTTGTATTGGATAGTTATGTTAATATTTTTTTCTTATGCTATTCATATGGTCATATAACTTCCTCTCTTGATAGATACTTTGAGCAAAAGTTAGGAATAACTAAAATTAAAATGGGAAAACAAGCTAATCAAATGTTTGATGATTATAGAAAAAGAAAATCCGGATTACAATAGACTAAATGAATTTCAAAAGGTATTTTCTATATTTGTATTCTTGATATCAGTTAATTTTCTTTTATTTTTGATTAGAACACATGATTAAAAATAACTTATATATTTGAACAACAAAATAGCCTTGATGAAATAATAAAAATATAAAACTTCGCCCAACAATATGGCTTGTAGTATTATTATAGATAATATTTTCACTTTATTCCTTTTTGTAATATTTGGACTTTATATTAGATACTATTTATCTTCATATTTAAGTGAAAAAGCAAAGAATTGGGCAGACAAAGAGGATATAACTGATATCACAGAAAAAATTGAATCTGTAAAATCTGAATTTGTATCAAAATCTGAAATTCTTAAAACAGATTTACAGTTAATATTAAATTACCAAATAGAACACAGAAATGAAGAAAGAAAGGTATTAATTGAATTTCATCATTTTTTAAATGATTGGATTAACAAATGTTTTAATTTTGATGTTGTTTCATATAATCGTGGAAATACTCAAGATTTATTTATTAAACGTAAGGAGATTCGAGAGTTATATGATAAATGTAACCTAGCAAAAAGCAAAGTAGATTTTATAGTAAAGAATCATCAATTGATTGAAATAAGTGGGTTATTATTAATTGAGGGTTTAAAGTTTTCTTATTTTGTTGAGAGTTTTATTTTGTCTTTATATTATAAATATCAAAATCAGAATTCAATAACTGATGATTTTCTTAGGATTTTCAAAGATATAGAATCAAACATGGTTTTAGGCAGATCTTTGGCAAATGAAGAGAAAGCGATAAAACTTGAAATAGAAGAATTAATTAGTAATTTTATGAATTCAAAGTTGGAGACATGCAAACCTATTATACCAATTTTGAATAATTTTAATGTGATAACAAAACAATATTTGACTGAGAACTTATAACTACGCCCAACATCGGCTCACAAACAATGCGGGGCGCAGGTTTAAGGCAACTTTAGCTCTCGCTGGCAAGTTCTGTAATATGGGTTATGGACGTAGCCTCGCACTCCCGCACTGTTAGTAGCCGCAAGCGTTAGCAGCAATTAATGCATCATATAAGTAACAACAGATATTAATAAAATGAATAACGAACAAGGAAAAAGGGCCGAAGAAATATTTGGAGTTCGTATCACGCAAGACTATATCTTTCGTGCAAGAGACCTCGGTGGGAAGTGGCCCGTTTCAGATTATTATGTTGAAATTAATAATGATGATGAACCATTTTATTTCATTGTCCAGATTAAATCAAGTAGACGAGGTTATGATACTAGCAAAAATCTTAAAATTGCTGTAAGCAAGAAAAAAATCAATCAATTTTCAAATTATAATGCCCCAACTTATTTAGCGGGTGTTGACATGGAAAAGGAAATAGTTTACTTAACTCCAACATACAAAAAGATGAATACTGGAGTTTCTAAAATATCAAGCAGTATTTTCCTTGATGCATACAACAAAGTAAAATCTCTTAAACATTTGAAAATTTTAGAGAAAGAAATAAAAAGATTTTGGAAACAGACAAATACGAAGACTATAAAACGAAATTTTAAAAGCTCATTATAATGACAAATAAAAAGGAACTTATTGAGTGGCGCTCAGAAGAAATTGCAAAGTTACTTCTGCGTAAATCAAATTACAGCCTGCATATTGAGACATTTCCTACTCCAATTTTTGACTTTTTTATAACGCAAAATGATAAGCCTAGAAATAGATTTGCAGTCGAAGTAAAAACAAAAAACAGTTTCAATAAAAATATGAATAATCAATTAAAAAACTTGACAATATATAGAAATACTGGGATGATTAATATTCCTGCACTTTTAATTAAAATTGATGAGATAAATGAAACTGGAGAGATCGACTATTTAGTCGTTCCTTCAAAAACTGGAAAACTATTAATAAGGAAAAATTATTCATTTAAACCGTTGACATCAAAAACGCTCGACTCCTATATTGAAAAAATCAGTATTTGGTGGGATAAACAAATATAAAATATATAACTGCTGCTAACATGCGCTCATAAGCAATGGCGGGGCTTATATGGTTTTCGAAGTTAGTCCATATAATTAAAATTTGCAAGTATTTTGATAGTGAATCTCTCCGAAACCCGCCACATGCTCATAGCGCCAACCGTTTGGCAAGCATTTAAAGAAAAACACAGACGATGATAAATAGAAACATTTTCAGAATAATAATTATAATTGGCATATTTGTTTTCTTCTCATCATGTAAACAAGAGAAAATGTTGTTTTATCCTGAGATATTACCTGCTGATTATAGATTTTCTTTTAAATATAATTTTAAAGAATATTTTATTAAGGTTGATGATAAGACAAAGTTAAATGGACTTCTATTTCATGCTGATTCTAGTAAAGGATTAATTTTTTATTTGCATGGGAATGCTGGTTCGATTGATTCATGGGGAGGTATTGCTGATATTTACCTAAAAAACAATTATGACTTTTTTATCTTAGATTATCGTGGATATGGTAAAAGCCAAGGAAAAATTTCAAGTGAGAAACAATTGTATAGAGATATTCAAATAGCTTATGATACTTTAAAAACTAAATATAATGAAAAAAGTATTGTGATAATTGGATATTCTATTGGTACAGGATTGGCAGTTGAATTAGCATCTGTAAATAATCCAAAATTATTAATATTAAAAGCACCATATTTTAATATGATTGATTTAGCTCATCACTATATAAAGATTCTTCCTTCATTTTTGATAA
>CAVSGB010000174.1:0-9002 GCA_963726845.1 uncultured Bacteroidota bacterium
TACGAGGCAGAAACGCCACTTCATAATATTGAGATCGAAATGGCTGCTATGAATAATAATTTCAAGACAGAGATTATTCTGGCAGATATTACAAATTCTTACAAACTTAAACATTTATTTGAAACACAAAAAATTGATATTATATATCATGCAGCTGCATATAAACACGTGCCTATGATGGAACGTCATCCTGCAGAAGCTGTTAAAAATAATGTTTACGGTTCAAAACTCCTTGCCGATTTTGCAGTACGGTATAAAGTCCCGAAATTCGTGATGATTTCTACAGATAAGGCTGTAAATCCTACAAATGTCATGGGTGCTTCAAAGCGCATTTCTGAAATTTACACACAATCGCTTAATGAATTTGGATTGACAAATTTTATTACTACGCGTTTTGGCAATGTTTTAGGTTCAAATGGTTCGGTAATACCTTTGTTTAAAAAGCAAATTGAAAACGGTGGCCAAGTAACAGTTACTGATCCTGAAGTTTCCCGTTATTTTATGACAATCCCTGAGGCATGTCAATTGGTATTAGAAGCCAGTGCAATGGGAAAAGGCGGTGAGGTATTTATTTTTGATATGGGAAAATCTGTAAAAATTGCAGATCTGGCAAAAAATATGATCAGGTTAGCAGGACTTATTCCAGGAAAGGATGTTGAAATTAAATTTACAGGCTTACGCCCGGGAGAAAAATTATATGAAGAACTCCTTACAAAAGAGGAAAATTCAAAACCAACTTATCATCCAAAAATTATGATAGCTAAAGTTGAGAATTATAATTTTGAAGATATTTCAACCAAAATAGAGAACCTGATAAACATGGCCGATTCTGCTGATAACCTGCAATTAGTGGCAAATATGAAGGATCTTGTTCCAGAATATAAGAGCCATAACTCTGTTTATAAAGTTTTGGATTTTGATAAAAAAGTAAAAAGTCATTATCACGTAAAATAACCGGTTCACGGATATAAATAGTGAGTCTTAGATTTTTAAATATTTGCTTGTTTAATAGTTGCAATTCCTGGGGCGGCGGAGAAAAGTGGCATTTCGAAACAGCAAAAAATCTTTCAAAAATTGGGCATAAAGTTTTTTTATGTGCCAGGCCTAAAAGCGCACTTGCAAATAGAATAATATCTGAAAATTTACAACATTATTTTTTAAATGTACATAACCTGAGTTTTCTCAATCCTTATAAAATATACATTTTAGTTCGTCTGTTTAAAGCACAAAACATTGATGTAATTATCCTCGGGCTCCCTTCAGATGTAAAACTTGCCGGGATTGCGGCTAAGTTTGCCGGCGTTCGTAAAATCATCTATCGCAGGGGTTCAGCCATTGCAGTCAAAAATACATGGCTGAACAGGTTCCTGTATAAAAAAGTAATTACTGATATCATCACAAATTCTGAAGAAATAAAGCGTAAGTTTTTAGAAAAAAATAAAAATTTTATGCCATTAAATAAAATTCACATTTTATACAATGGTGTTGAATTATCAAAATTTTCTCCAGTTCAGGTAAATGGCCATTTCGAAAAAACATTAATACTCGGTAGCGCAGGAAGAATGGTTGAGCAGAAAGGCCAATGGTATTTGCTTGAAGTAGTCAGGATTTTAAAAGAAAATAAACTTGACTTTAAATTGAAAATTGCCGGTATAGGCACCTTTGCTGCCCAATTTAAAGAGAAAAGCTGCAAAATTAAATATTTTAGACAAGGTTGAATTTTGTGGTTTCATTGAAGACATTCCAGGCTTTTTAAATAGTTTAGATATATTTCTGCTTACTTCCCTGCATGAAGGCTCTTCAAATATTTTGTTAGAAAGCATGGCATGCGGAAAGCCAATAATTGCATTTAATATCAGTAGTATACCTGAAATTATTTCAGATGGTTCAAATGGTTACCTGGTTGAATTTGGTCAAAGTTCCCAATTTGCCCAGAAAATAATTACACTTGCTAATAATCGTGAATTACTTGCAGAGATTGGAAAGAATGGCCGCAAGCTATCAAGCAATAAGTTTAGTCTTGAGAATAGTTTAGAGAAGCTTCAGGAAATCATACTTTCATAGAATTTTCATTGTTATCTCTCAAAAACAGTACCCGCGATATTTCTTTCAGGTTAAGTAGTTTTAGTAAAAGGGCTAAGACAATTCCACATATTATCATCATTACAAAACCATACTGCCATTCTTTAATAAATTTTAAAATAGCAATTACAGAAGTGGCAAATAATACTGCCCAGAAAATTAGCCTGAAAATTTTATTTTTTGCAGTTTTTAATTTGAGAATTTTATATGCAAGTATAAGTTGAACCATCGCTGTTAATGTTTGTGTAGTAAAGCTCGACCAGGCAGCGCCCTGGGCTTGAAACCTGGGTATCAGGAAAAGGTTTAAACAAACATTTAATGAAACTGCTATAACGGCCATTTTATTGAGTTGTTTTAAATTCCCATTGGCAGTTAATAATGTACCATACAGATATGTTATTGAAATGCCGGTAAAGCCCAGTATTACTACGCCAAAAATACTACCGGATGAAGGTTGGTGATACAACATGTTCATAATGTTCCGGCTATAAATTGAGCAACTGACTGACAGTGCAATAGCAGGTATAATTACCAGAGAAAAGGCCAATGCAACAAGGTTACCAACATCTTCTTTTTGTTTTAACATTTTAGAAAAAAGTGGTAACAAAAGAACCGGGAACAAATACGCAAAATTCGATAATACCTCTAATATCCTGTAACCCTGGGCATAAATTCCTGCCTGGGTTTTACCGTCAGGAAGCAAGCGTTCAAGCAATATTGGCTGTAAATATGTGTACAAAAGCATTAGTAATACAAGCAATGAAAAAGGCATGCTCTTTTTCAGCATTATTCTTAAATATGCAAGGTTTATCCTGGGAATAAAATATTCGCATTTGCTGATTACAATGCTCGCAGCAACAATTGCAGTTATTATATAAGAGATTGTTTGCGCGTACACAAACCAATCTATTGTAAATTTAATCCGTAACCAGTTTGTCCAAAGTAACGTTCCAATAAATAAAATCATCAGGCTTTTATCCATTACCGAAAGAATACTATCGGTAATAAACATTAACAAACTATTGATATTTGATCGCAAATAAAGAATAAAAGAAGCAAGAAACTGGTTTATCATCAGAAAAGCCAGTAATCTGAATTCGCTCCATTTATAACCAACGATAATTCCGGCTATTAAACAAAGGATGAGATAACAAAGCCCCAGGATTAACTTTAATGTGGCAATATTTGAGAAATACTTACTTAAAAGTTGGTTATGCATTGCAATTTCGCGGTTGTTAAAATTTGTAATGCCCAAATCGAGAAGAAAATTAAAAATCAATGCAAAGTTGAACAATGAATAATAAAGTCCGTAAGCTTCATTGTTCACATGGTTTTGTACTGAAACTTCAATCCCTAAAAACCAAAATGGTTTAATCAGCAAATTCAATATCACAAGGAAGATTATATTTCGGAGGAATTTTCTTTGCATAAATTTTAATATGTCGCAAAACTAATAATTACAATTCCATAAATTTATGAATTATCATAATTAAGTTCTTAAGTTTGAAAAATCAGGAAATTCATAATTACTTTGAAATACTTATTTGTTTAAAATGAACGGAAAGAATTTACTTAGACCATTTCTGGATGAAAACTCTGTCGAAGCCGGATGTGATGAAGCTGGCAGAGGCTGCCTGGCTGGCCCTGTATTTGCTGCTGCAGTTATTTTGCCAAAGAATTTTTATCATCATTTATTGAACGATTCAAAACAAGTATCCGTCCGGAACAGGAATATTTTAAGAAAAGAAATTGAGAAAACAGCAATAGATTATGCTGTCGCATCATGCTCAAATGAGGAGATTGACAAAATAAATATATTAAATGCTTCAATTTTAGCTATGCACAGGGCGTTTGAAAAACTTAATGTTTTACCCGAACATATTCTGGTTGATGGCAATCGTTTTAAAAAGTTTCGAAACATTTCGCATACCTGTGTCGTTAAAGGCGACAGTATTTACGCCAGTATTGCGGCAGCATCGATACTTGCAAAAACATACAGGGATGAATTTATGTTTAAGATTTACAATGAATTTCCAATTTATTGCTGGAATAATAATAAAGGCTATCCTACAGAAACACACAGAAAGGCAATTGAAAAATCTGGATTATGCAGGTATCATCGCAAGTCTTTCAATTGTGGCAATAACCAGTTAAAATTATCATTATAAATTCTGCTGATTTGATGAAAAAGTTTCTCTATTTTATTCTGTTACTTCCTTCTCAAGCCTCACTCTTTGCAGATGAAGGAATGTGGCTTCTGCCAAAAGTTAAAGACCAAAATATTGTCACGTTGCATAAATTGGGGTTAAAACTTTCTGCCGATGAAATTTATTCAGATACTTTACCAAGCCTTAAAGATGCAGTTGTAATTTTCGGGGCCGGGTGTACAGGTGAGTTCGTCTCGCCCGACGGGCTAATATTCACAAACCACCATTGTGGGTTTGATGCAATCCAGTCATTAAGCTCAATCGAACATGACTATCTAAATGATGGATTTTGGGCAAAATCAAGAGCTGAAGAATTGCCTGTGAAAGGACTTCAAATTAGTGTGCTGTTATATCAAAAGAATATTACCGATTCAATTATCCCTTTTTTACCCGATACATTAGCTGAAGATGCAAGAAAAACCACGATTGATGAAATTATGCTAAGGATTGAAAAATCTGCATCAGAAAACGGACGATATAAAGCAGAAATTCGTGAGTTTTTTGGCGGCAATGAATATTATCTTTCTGTTTACGAAATTTACAAAGATATCAGGCTTGTTGGCACACCACCTTCATCTGTCGGCAAATTTGGCGCCGATAGCGATAATTGGGAATGGCCCAGGCATAATGGCGATTTTAGCATATTCCGGGTTTACACTGATACATCAGGCAAACCATCTGATTTCAAAATTTCAAATATTCCTTATAAACCAAAAAAGTATTTTCCTGTTTCACTTAAAGGAATATCCGAAGGATCACTATCAATAATAATTGGATATCCCGGAATTACAGAGCGATATATGGTTTCGGGAGAAGTTATCGAAAGGATGGAAATAATTAATAATCCAAGAATTAAAATACGCGGGATCAGGCAGCAAATAATGCTAAATGATATGCAGGGAGATAAAAAAGTTAAAATACAATATGCATCGAAATACGCCCGGTCCAGTAATTATTGGAAATATTCCATTGGCCAGAATATCAGCCTCAAAAAACTTAAAGTGATTGATAGAAAAATTGAATTCGAAAATGATTTTGAAAACTGGGCAAGAACAGACTCAGGCAGGTTTAAAAAATTTGGCAATTGTATAAATGATATAAATACAGCAATTAAGACAAGAAAAAAAGATTATTTTGCATTGCAATATTACAACGAAGCTTTATTCAGGGGAGTAGAGTTGTTTTCCCTTTGCAGGTCATTAGTCCCATTATACGAAGAAATGCAAAAGAATAGGCCAGATTCTTTGAAAATTATAAGTGATATTAAAGAAATAAAAGAAAATTCCATAAAATTCTATAAAGATTATAATCCTGAAACTGATAAAAAAATTGCAGCTTCTATGCTTAAAGTAATCTCTTCTGATTTGCAGGAAGAATTTAAATTCGAATCTTTTACTAAGGCTGAGAGCAGTTATTCACGGAATTATGAAAAATTTATAAATAAGTTGTTCAAGAAGTCAATGTTTGTAGATTCATCCGGGATGAAAGAATTTCTGCGAATGCCTGATTTAAAATCATTATCTTCTGATCCGGTTTTTAATTTTACCTATAACGCGGTTTTAAAATACAGAACTATTTACAGAAGTTACATGTCGACAAAGAATATTCTTCAAAAAGGCCAGCGGCTCTACATTAAAGGATTGATGCAACAGGCCGAAGGCAATAAATCCATTTATCCGGATGCTAACTCAACGATGAGGTTGACCTATGGGCAGGTTAAAAGTTATAAACCCAGGGACGCAGTGAATTATAAATATTATACAACATTAAAAGGTGTTATTGAAAAAGAAGATTCGGCTAATTGGGAATTTGTAGTCCCTTCCAGGTTAAAACAACTTTATTTCCAGAAAGATTATGGGATTTATGGGAAATCAGATGAAATGCCGTTGTGTTTTATATCAAATAATGACATAACCGGAGGAAATTCCGGTAGTCCGGTAATCAATGGCGATGGGCAATTGATTGGGATAGCTTTCGATGGAAACTGGGAAGCAATGAGCGGCGATGTTAAATACGAACCTGATCTGCAACGGACTATTAGTGTCGATATCCGTTATATTTTATTTATAATTGATAAATATGCCAGTGCCGGCTACCTCTTAAATGAAATGAAAATTGTAAATTAGTTCTAAATTTTTAAATTGAAAAATCAAACACTGCATAAAATAATTATTTATACCGACGGCTCTGCACGCGGCAACCCGGGGCCGGGAGGTTACGGTATCGTTATGCTGTCGGGGCCACACAGAAAAGAATTATTTGAAGGTTTTGCCCTTACTACAAATAACAGGATGGAGTTGATTGCTGTTATTGTTGCCCTGGAAACGTTAAAATTGGTACCTTCGGATGTAATAATTTACACAGATTCGAAATATGTTGTAGATGCAGTTGAGAAGGGTTGGGTATTTGAATGGGAGAGAATCCACTTTAAAAAGAAAAAAAATGAAGACCTTTGGATAAGATTTCTTAAAATATTCAGGCAACATAATATAAAATTTATTTGGATAAAAGGCCATGCAAACAACATAGAAAATGAGCGTTGCGACAGGCTTGCAGTAGATGCTTCATTTGGGGATAACCTGAAAACAGATACCGGATATATTTCAAATGTAGGCTCAATTGTTGAAAATGTTTAATTTTATACAACCATTTTACACGAAATTTTATTATTTTGGCTAAATATATTGCACAAGTTTTAATGCAGGAGCAAGAAGTAATATTAAATTATCAGGGTTTATTTAATTTCGAAATCATTGGGCATCTTCTCAATAGTTTGAAAGATGAAACAGAATCGAGAGGTATATCTATATCGCATTATAAAAAAATACTTTCGGTAATGATTGAAGCTCTTGAGAATATATTTAAATACAATGAATTTTTTGAAAATGAACATTCTCTATTTCCTACTTTTTATCCAAAATTCCAACTTGAGAAAATAGACGGCAATTATATTCTTTTAACAGCCAATCCTATAATGAATAAAGATGTTGAAAGGTTGTCAAACCATATTTCGACAATTAATAATCTCGATCGCGAAGGTTCTCAGGCAAATGTTTAGGAACACACTGACAAACGGGCAATTCTCTTCAAAAGGTGGTGCTGGCCTTGGGTTCATTGAAATGGCCAAAGTATCAGGTGAGAAGCTGGATTTCTCTTTTATACCAATAAACGATAAGTATTCATACTATTCGTGTAAGATTTCGATTTCAAATAACTCTTTAAACGCTGAATCATGAATAAATTCTTTCTCGAAGAAACTGAATTTACACCTGAACTTTCTTTTGATATTGAAAGCAGGATATTTAGTTTCAAAGGTGTATCCAGGCCTGAGGATGTATTTAAGTTTTATCAGCCTGCCATAAATTGGCTAAAAGAGCTTGAACAAGATATTCATACTCATTCTAATGTCAAATACAATATTCCTATATTGACAATCGAATTTCATTTATCATATTTTAATTCTTCATCTTCAAAAATGCTATTACAGATTCTTGAGATTATTAAAAAAATCCAGAACCAGGGAATAGAAATCAGTGTCGATTGGTATTACGATTCAACTGATGAACAAATGTATGACGATGGCTTAGACCTTTCAGAATCAACAGATATTCCTTTTAATTTTCATACACTTTAGGAAAATTGAGAAAGTATTTTACTTTTCTGCTCTTTATTATTTATTCATCTGTTTCTTTCACTCAAATTATGTCGCCGACAGGGTTTGCTGAAACCGGATTTTCAGTCGGTACAGGTTCAACTGCACCATTCTGGTTTGTCTCGAACAATTATGCTGTTAATTCTGCTAAGGACAATAGTTTATTTCTTCGAACCGGGATATCAACAGAACTCCAAAAAGAACATTCTTTCGACTATTCTTATGGATTGGATTTATTAGGGCGATATGATAATAGCAGCTATTACTCGTTGCATCAGGCTTATTTACAGGGGAAAATATTTTTCTTCACAATCCTTGCTGGTAAAAAGGAAGAATTGTTTGGCAACCAAGATAGTACATTGTCCAGCGGTGGTTTACTGTGGTCGGGAAATGCAGCCCCAATACCCAAAATTGGGGTTTATGTTAATGATTACACTCCAGTGCCATTTACAAAAGGACTGTTTGAATTTAAAGGAGGTTTGTCGCACGGGTGGTTTGGAAACCAGCCATACGTTGAAGATTCATATATGCACCATAAGTATGTTTATATTCAGTTTGGTGGAAAACTACCGTTTCATGCCCATTTTGGGTTTCATGATTACGCTCAATGGGGCGGAACTACGTTACAAGGCAAACAGCCAAGTGATTTAGAAGCATTTTATGATATATTTTTTGCAAAAAAAAGCGAAACAGATATCTTGCCAAATGGTGAGCCTATAGCAAACACCTTAGGCAACCATATCGGTAGCAGGAATTTTGGTATCGATGCAACTGTGAAAGGCACAGTATATAAAGCTTATTGGCAAACTGTTTTTGAAGACAATTCCGGATATGCCTGGAGAAATATCAGGGATGGATTGTGGGGCTTGGTTATTGAAAACCCTAATTTTAAATATGCTTCCAAATTTCTTTATGAATTTCTTCATACCACTGATCAAAGTGGCACATACAATGGATATTATATTTATAATGGTAAAAAATATATTACTTATACCTCACCCGGGCCTGGAGCTGTTTATCACGAATATGGAGGAAATGATAATTATTTTAACCATGGGGTT
>CAVSGB010000175.1:0-13231 GCA_963726845.1 uncultured Bacteroidota bacterium
TGCGTTGCATAACCATGTTTTTTCAGATATTTATGCATATTGTGATGTAAATATGACAAATACCATTCTGCGGAACCTGGTTTCAAATGCAATTAAATTCACCGATAGTAATGGTTTTGTTTCTATTAATGCATTTCAGAGAGGTACTTTTATCGAAATTCAGGTTATCGATACCGGTTTAGGAATTCCACTTGAAAATATCCCATTTATGTTTAGCATCGAAAAGGATATTTCGGCCAAAGGCACCAAAGGCGAAAAAGGGTCTGGCCTGGGGTTACTTCTTTGCAAAGAATTTGTCGAAAAACAAGGTGGCAGGATCTGGGTTGAGAGTGAAATGGGAAAGGGTAGTACTTTTTATTTCACGCTGAAATATCTCGCATAGTGTTTGTATGTCTTTCTCAACGTTCGCCTACATTTTTCTATTTCTTATTTTGTTTTTTGTTATAGTAATGAAACAGACTTCAGGATCATTCAAATAATCAGTAATGCATTTTAAAAAGTATTTTTCAATTTGATTGTATTGGGGCTGATCATATCTCATAAATAAAATTGATACTTTCCCGATAACATGTGAGAATAGTAATTCTCCAAAATCCTTGTCTTCAGTAATAAATAGTCCATTTTGTTTTCGAACAATATCAATTACTTCAGTATCTGAAATTCCAGCACAATTTTCACGAATTGAAAAATATTGGATCAAAAGGAATAGTTGAAGGAAATGATTTTACAATTTACCCCAACCCTTTAAAAGGGGGCTAAAATAGTGCAGTAAGTCTATGAGAACGATTATATAAATATAAATTTCTTCTATATTGCATTGTTTTCAATACCAATAACTTAATAAAAATAGGTTTAAAATTGCCCGAACCAGTTATAGCCCCTTTTTAAGAGGTTGGGGTTATTGTTCTAACAAAAACTAAAATTTATTCCCCACTTTTCCTATTGATCCTGATCTTTCATCAAATTAAATAACGTTTTATTAATAGCTTGCAAATTATTGTCGTAACTTTAACAATATTTCTCTGCAATTTTCTCAGCATAATTTTTCTTCTCAATAAGCTTTTAGCATTAGCAAGTAGCTACTGATTTTCTAACCAGCTCAACCGTTATGAAAGCCCATTCGCCCACAAAAAATTTTATTAAATGGCAATTGATATTATTGGCTGGCATAATATGTTTTATATTGATTGCCGGCGGTTTTGTTTATTATCGATACGAGGCAAAAACAATCCGTAACGAGAAATATGACGAACTTAAAGTTATTGCCGATTTAAAAATCAGCCAGATTACACAATGGCGCGATGAAAGATTGGCAGATGTACAGGTATTTGCAGAAAGCCCTTTTATTCAACAAAGCTTTTAACGTTGGTTTCTTTCAAGGGATATTGCTATAAGAACAGATATTCTTAAGCGGATTTCGTTAATAAGATACCACAATAAATATGAAAATGTTTTTATTGCCTCCCCTGAAGGAAAACTATTGCTTAGCCCCGATGCCAAATTCAAAAATATTGATTTGTCAACAATAATGTATTGCAAAAATTCGGTGACAGAATAGAAAAGCTTTATTTAGCGATTTTTATTACTGTCCTACACATAAAACCATTCACCTTGATATTATTGATCCGATTTCGAATGAAAAAAATGTCCCGATTGCTGTTTTAATTTTGCGGGTTAATCCGTATGATTATTTATACAAGCTTATAACATACTGGCCAACTCCAAGCAAAACATCAGAAGTGCTGATTGTTCGTAAGGATGGCGATAGTGTATTATTTCTAAATGAATTGCGCCATCTTTCCAATACTGCTCTAAAACTACGGATTCCATTAACAAGTATTAAAATTCCGGCAGTACTTGCAGTTTTGGGGAAAGTTGGAATTTTTGAAGGGACCGATTACAGAGGTGTTTCAGTCATTTCATATATTCATTCAGTTCCCGGCTCACCCTGGTTTATGGTTGCAAAAGTTGATAAAAGTGAAATTTTCTCGGAGCTTTATTACAGGTTAATTATAATAATTGTTTTTATTTCATTATTGATTTTTCTGCTTGTTGCAGCATTTGCCTGGCTTTACCATTCACGTCAACAAAATATTTACAAACAATTGCTTGTAACAGGAAACGCATTGCAGGAATCGCAGGAGGAATTTAAAACCACATTGTACAGTATTGGCGATGCCGTAATTACTACCGATATGAATGGCATTGTACGCAACATGAACCCGTTGCTGAGAAGTTGACCGGCTGGAATGAATCCGATGCTAAAAATAAAGAGCTTGAAAAAATATTTCAGATCGTCAATGAAGAAACAAGGGATAAAGTTGAAAGCCCTGTACATAAAATATTAAGAGAAGGATTGGTAGTTGGTCTTGCCAACCACACGCTGCTGATTTCGAAAGATGGAAAAGAAATACCGATTGCCGATAGCGGCGCTCCCATTAAAAACAGCAATGGTAAAATTAATGGTGTTGTACTTGTTTTTCGCGACCAGACGGCTGAACGTATAGCAGATAAAGCATTACGCGAAAGCAGGAAAGAATTAGACAATCTGTTCGAGGCCTCGCCTGAGATGATAAGTTTCGTTGGAATCGATGGCTATTTCAAGCGATTGAACCCGGCATGGGTGAAAACGCTCGGATATTCCATGGATAAATTGCTGTCCATACCATTCATCGAGTTCGTCCACCCCGATGACCGCGAGGTTACCAAAGCCGAGGCTGCGAAGCTCGCCGAGGGACAAAGGACAATCCGGTTCGAAAACAGGTATCGTTGCAATGACGGTTCATACCGATGGCTGTCATGGTCGGTCATTCCCGACACAACTGAAAAACTGCTCTATGCAGTCACCAGGGACATTACTGAGCGCAAACTTTCAGAACAAGAGTCAGAATATCAATTTGCTTTGCTTACTGCTTTAATAAATAGCCCCAGGGATATCATTATTTTTTCATTGGACAAAAATTATTGCTACACAACTTTTAATGAAAAACACCGCGAGGAAATGAAGCTAGTGTGGAACACTGAAATTAAAGTGGGAATGAACCTGCTTGATCTTATGTCGGTATTGGAACTTAGAGAAGAAGCCAAAAAGAGCATTGATCAGGCACTGAAAGGAGAAGCATTTATAGAAATACAGCACCAGCCTGAATTCAATACTTACTACGAATTTAGTTGGAACCCTATTTTACAAAATGAAGAAGTTGTGGGTATAACCGTTTTTATCCGTGATATCACCGAACGTAAGCATTTCGAAGAAGCTATTCAAAAAAGCGAAGAACAATACCGCACGCTGGTTGAGCAGGCTTCTGATGGAATTTTTCTTTCTGATGCCAAAGGACAATATATTGAAGTTAATTCTGCAGGATGCCGCTTGCTGGGATATACACGGGAAGAAATTTTGCTAAAGACTTTACAGGAACTTACGCATAATACTAAGGATACACCTATAAAACTCGATGAACTTAGGGCAGGTAAATCCATGCTTAGCGAACGAGAAATGATCCGGAAAGACGGTTCGCTTGTGCCGGTCGAAATAAGTGCAAAACAACTTTCCGGAGGCCGTTTTCAGGGAATTGTCCGCGACATCACCGAGCGCAAAGTGGCAGATCAGGAACTGCGTGAACGTGAGGCAAGATACAGAACGCTCGTAGAAAATATTCCACAGAAGATTCTCATGAAAGAACCGAAATTACAGATGGGTTTCTATTAATGAAAACCTCGCGCGTGACTTCGGTTTCCAGCCCGAAGAAGTAGTGGGCAAGGTGGACTCCGACCTGTTTTCACCGGAACTTGCCGCAAAATATCATTCCGACGATGTCAGGATCATGGAAACCGGGAAGACCGAAGAGTTAGAAGAGAAATATGTGGCAGCCGGGAAAGAATCCTGGGTAAACACTATCAAGACGCCGGTACGGGACAAGAACAATGAGATAATAGGCTTACTCGGCATTTTTTGGGATATCACTGCACGAAAACAGGCTGAGGAAGAAATAAAAGATAATGAAAAACGTTTTCGGGAACTTATTGAATCGTTGCCCCAACTTTTCTGGACAACCAGGGTAGATGGCCCCTGCGATTATTTAAGCAAACAATGGATAGAATATACCGGAATACCGGAAGCAGAACAATTGGGCTACGGCTGGCTTGAACAGCTTCATCCAGAAGATAAGGATAGTACGGTTTCTGAATGGATGGAAAAAGTAAAAACAGGAGAAAGTTTCGATGTTGAATTCCGGATCCGGAGAAATGACGGTGAATTTCATTGGTTCAAAACCAGGGCCGTACCGATGCACGATGCTGAAGGAAATATAATCAAATGGTTTGGTTCCAATACAGATTTTGATGATATAAAAAAAGCAGAAGAACGACTTTATAAACTTAACTCAGACCTGGAGCGTTCAAACAAAGAATTGGAACAATTTGCGTATGTTGCTTCACATGACCTCCAGGAACCACTTCGCATGATCTCAAGTTTTACCCAGCTCCTTTACAAAAAATATAATGATAAACTTGACAAGGACGCGAATGAATTTATTGAATATATCGTTGACGGGGCTAGCCGGATGCAAAGGTTAATACAGGACCTCTTGTCATTTTCCCGGATCACGACCCGTGGCGGCAATTTTACCCAGGCCGATACACATCTGGCATTGGGGGAAGCAATTTTGAATTTACAAATTCTAATAAAAGAATCAGGCGCAATTATTACAAATGAAAACCTGCCCGTGGTTTTTGCCGATTATAGCCAGGTTGTCCAGCTTTTTCAGAACTTCATCGGAAATGCAATTAAATTTCGTAGTGAAGAATCTCCCCATATTCATATTTCTTCAGAATTAATAAATGATGAATGGATTTTTTCTGTAAAAGATAACGGAATAGGAATTGATCCGATATATTTTGAAAGGATTTTCATCATTTTTCAAAGGTTGAATGCTGGAAAGCAATACCCTGGTACAGGGATAGGATTGGCAATCTGTCACCGGATTGTCCAACGGCATGAGGGTAAAATATGGGTAGAATCGGAGTTAGGTAAAGGATCGAAATTTTATTTTACATTAAAAAATAAGGAGACAAATCATGGAAACAACCATCAAACCAATTGAAAATCCTCCTGGTTGAAGATAGCGAAGGAGATGCACGGCTTGCACGTGAAGCCCTTAAAGAAAGCAAAATAATGAACAATGTCCATCATGTGGTGGATGGGGTGGAAGCAATGGATTTCCTGTACAAAAAGGGAAAATATATTAATGCCCCCTGTCCCGATATTATTCTGCTCGATTTAAACCTTCCCAGGAAGGACGGCAGGGAAGTGCTGGCTGAAATAAAGAATGACAAGGATTTAAAACGGATACCTGTAGTTGTTCTTACTATTTCAAGCGATGAAGAGGATATTCTCATGACCTATAACCTGCATGTTAATTGCTTTATAACAAAGCCAATTGACCTGACACAATTTTTAAAAGTAGTACATTCAATTGAGGATTTCTGGTTGACTATTGTCAAACTGCCCCCAAATGGAATTAAGAAAAGTTAAGGTTTGAAATTTCGAAATTGTGATGCTGTTATTAAGTACCCTCCTTTAAAAGGAGGGTAGTCGACACAATTAGAATTTAAAAACTTCTCTTTTTGGAAAGGAGTAAAAAATACAGATTGCCCGGATGAATATTAAAATATATGGAAAGTACATACAAAAAGCTTAATCTCTTATTAATTGAGGATAATATTGGAGATGTCAGGTTAATACAGGAAATGCTGCGCGAAATACCTGAATTCAGGCTAATAAATACAGGCAGTCTTTCTTCTGCATTTGAATATTTAAATAAAAATAAAACAGATATTGTCTTGCTTGATTTAGGGCTGCCGGATAGTCAGGGACTTGACACGGTAATAAAAGTCGTGTCAAAAATGCCATTATTGGCAATTATTGTCCTTACCGGCCTTAAAGACGATGAAATGGCGCTAAAATCACTTAATGTTGGGGCACAGGATTATCTGGTTAAAGGAAAAATCGATCCCTACCTGCTAAGGCGTTCAATTCATTATTCTATGGAACGAAAACATTCAGAATTGGTTTTAAGGGAATCCCGGCAATCTCTCGAAATGCAATACTCATTACTTACTGCTTTAATTAATAGTCCCAGCGACATCATTATTTTTTCGCTTGATAAAAACTATTTCTATACAACTTTTAATGAAAACCACCGCGAAGAAATGAAACGTGTCTGGAATGCTGATATCAGAATTGGAATGAACCTGCTTGAACTCATGACTATACCGGAACTTAAGGAAGCTGCAAAAAATACTATAGACCGTGTCCTTCGGGGAGAAATAATTTCTGATATACAGCACCAACCCGAACCAGATACTTATTACAACTTTAGATGGAACCCTGTTTTTCAGGATAAAGAGGTTGTCGGGGTTACAGTTTTTATTAGCGACATCACCAAGCGGGAACGGGCAGAAGAAGAAATAAGATTGCTAAATGCCGAACTTGAAAAACGGGTTATCCTGCGAACCGCCCAATTCGAAGTAGCAAACAAAGAATTAGAAGCTTTTAGCTACTCGGTATCGCACGATTTGCGTGCACCGTTGCGGCACATTAGCGGTTATGTCGAACTGCTTACAAATAGATTTAAAAAAGAGTTGCCGGAGAAAGGCCAGCATTACTTAGATGAAATTTCAGATTCAATTCACCAGATGGGCTTGCTGATTGACGACCTGCTCCAATTTTCCAGGACAGGGCGCATGGAATTGAATAAAGCGGATTCTGATATGAATTGGATCGTTCAGGAAGTGGTTGAGTTGTTGCGTCATGATAATCCTGATCGCTTTATCGAATCGAACCATAGGTAAACTGCCATTAGTACTTTGTGATAGTGCAATGCTGAGGCTTGTATGGATAAATTTACTGAGCAATGCGGTCAAGTTTACCCGGACAAGAAAAAAAGCCATAATTGAAATCGGGGCCAATGATGAAGCTACAGAAACAATATTCTTTGTCCGCGACAATGGCGTTGGGTTCGACATGCAATATACCCATAAGCTCTTTGGCGTTTTTCAGCGCCTGCACACTATGGAAGAATTTGAAGGAACAGGTATTGGTTTGGCAAATGTACAACGAATTGTTTTGCGTCACGGAGGGCGAACCTGGCCGAAGCTGAATTGGACAAGGGGGCGACGTTCTATTTTAGTTTACCAAAGAGGCAATAGGGTGCAGGCATCAGGCAATAGTAAGAAGGAGGCAGCAGGCAGTAGGTAGTAGGTAGTTTAAGGTAATTTATTTTTAAAATCATGGGGTACTTTTTTAAAAAATTGCAATTAATATTAGTTATTCATAAAAATTGAATTAAAAAAATGTTTAAACTGAAACACTTAATACCTAATCCCTAATGCCTAATGCCCAATGCCTAATGCCTATTGCCCAATGCCTAATGCCTAATGCCTAATGCCCAATGCCTAATGCCTAATCACTAAAACTAAGTAATATGGAACTAAAAACAATCCTTATGCCGAAGACAACCCAAAAGATATTGAATTAACACTTGAGGCGCTTACTGACAATAACCTTGCAAATAATGTTGTCATTGTAAGGGATGGCGTGGAAGTTATGAATTATCTGCAATGCGAAGGCAAGTACAAAGACCGGAAACAAGGCAATCCGGCAGTATTGTTGCTGGACATTAAAATGCCCCGTATGGATGGCCTCGAAGTCCTTAAGGCTATTCGAAGCGATAGTAAATTAAAAATGCTCCCGGTTGTTATACTTACATCTTCCCGCGAGGAACAGGATTTAATCAAAAGTTATGAATTAGGCGTAAATGCTTATGTTGTAAAGCCGGTTAATTTCAAAGATTTTATTGATGCTATAAAGCATTTAGGTGTTTTTTGGGCGCTGATAAATGAATTGCCGCCAAATTTATAATGAACAATGGGTAATGTGGAATGAACAATGAGTAATGAAGAATGGGCAAACAGAGTCCCGATAAATCGGGATTGGTGTTAATAATTAAAAAAAAATTTATGAAAAATATATATCGCTTCAAAAACCTCAACCCCTAACCCCTTCTCCATTTGGAGAAGGGGAACTCCCTCTCCAAATGGAGAGGGTTGGGGTGAGGTTTTGACAAGTGAATTGCAATCTGAATAAAAGAACAATATGAAAACAAAAATCAAACAAGGTGAATTATTAAACATCCTCTGTCTCGAAGACTCGCCAAAGGACACTGAAATCATGCGAGAATTGTTGATTGATTCCGGCTATGAAATTAAGGCAGATTGTACCGATAAGGAAAAAGAATTTGTTTCATTCTTGCGCAGCAAAAAATACGACCTCATCCTGTCCGATTTTAAATTGCCCGGGTTCGATGGGTTCAAAGCGCTGAAATGGGCAGTAGAAATTTGTCCCGATGTCCCTTTTATATGTGTTTCAGGAACTGTCGGCGAAGAAATTGCTGTTGAACTTTTAAAAAAAGGCGCTGTCGATTATGTCTTAAAAACCAGGTTGGAAAAGTTGCCAATTGTAATAGAGCGTGCGCTCAGTGAAATGCAGGAGAAGAAAGCGCGACATCTGGCAGAAGAAGCAACCAAAGCAACAGAGGTAAGATACCGTCGGCTTTTTGAATCAGCGAAAGACGGCATTCTTATACTCGATGCTGAAACAGGAATAATAGTGGATGTAAACCCTTATCTTGTAGAATTACTTGGTTTCTCAACTGAACAATTTCATGAAAAAAAGATTTGGGAGATTGGTATTTTCTCGGATATTATTGCCAATCAAAACAAATTTATTGAATTGAAACAGAAAGAGTATATACATTATGAGGACTTACCTTTATTGACTAATGATGGCCGCCAAATTTCAGTAGATTTTGTCAGCAATGTTTACCTGGTAAATAATCAAAAAGTAATACAGTGTAATATTCGGGATATTTCTGAGCGCAAACTTGCAGCAGAAGCTATTAATGCCTCAGAGGTTAGGTTCAGGCGCCTTTTTGAATCAGCAAGGGATGGCATTCTTATACTCGATGCTGAATCAGGGATGATTGTTGATGTGAACCCATTTTTGGTTGAATTATTGGGTTATTCATTAGAACAGTTCAAAGGAAAAAAGATTTGGGAGATTGGTATTTTTAGTGATATAATTAGTAATCAGAATAATTTTCAGGAATTGAAGCAGAAAAAATATATTCGTTATGAAGACTTGCCTTTAGAAAAAAAAGATGGTCGACAAATTGAAGTTGAGTTCGTCAGCTATGTCTATAATGTAGATCAACATGAAGTAATTCAGTGCAATATCCGGGATATCACTGAACGTAAATTGGTTGAAAAGAAGTTAAAGGAGAGTGAGGAAAAGTTTCGTACTTTATTCAATGATTCAAGGGATGCAATTATGACATTAAGCCCGGAACGTGGATTTCTCAATGCAAACCCAGCCTCTATCAAATTGTTTGCCTGCCGTGATGAACTTGAATTCACAAAATATACTCCTGTAATGTTATCTCCTGAATTCCAGCCTGATGGTTCCAGGTCGGATGTAAAAGCCATGAAAATGATGAACCTGGCGCTAATGAATGGTTCCTGCGATTTTGAATGGATTCATCGTAAGGTAGATGGTACAGAATTCCCTGCTCTTGTATTGTTATCGAGACTCGAGAGTATAGGTTCAAGAATATTGCAAGCATCAGTTCGCGATATAACAGAACGTAAACTATCTGAAGAAAAATTACAATTCAATAACATTATTCTATCAACACAACAGGAAACATCGATTGATGGTATTCTCATAATTGATGGAGCTGGCAAGATTATATCTTACAACCAACGGTTCGTTGATATGTGGGATATCTCGACAGATTTATTTGATAGGAATTCCGACAAATCTATTTTAGAGGTTGTCATGGACAGAATGGGGGACTCTAGCTCATTTCTCCAGCAAGTTCAATACCTATATGAACACAACCATGAAACTAGCCGGGATGATATTGTTTTTAAAGACGGCAGGACGTTTGATCGATACTCTGCACCAATGGTCGGTAGTAACTCAAAGTATTATGGCAGGGTTTGGTATTTCCGCGATATTACAGAGCGAAAATTGGCAGAAGAAACAATAGAAAAAGAACGCAACCTGATTAAAACGTTAATTGATAACCTGCCAAGCGGTGTTTTTGTAAAAGACAAGAATTATAGAAAAACAATTGCTAATAAATTGCATATTAAAAGTATGGCAAGTCATTTGTCGAGTCTTGGGCTTGATCCAAAAACAGATATAATTGGCAGAACCGATTTCGAGGTTACTTCGAAAGAGTTGGCAGAAAAATATTTTGAAGATGATCAAAAAGTAATAAGGGATGGAATTAGTCAAATAAATAAAGAAGAAGAAGGCATTGGGCCAGATGGCAAAAAAGTCTGGCTGTTGGTATCTAAAATTCCATTACATGATAATAATGGCAAAATTAACGGGATGGTAGGGATCACTACTGATATTATAGAGCGCAAGAAGGCTGAAGAAATGCTGGCCTTTGAACAATTTCTTACTCAATCCTTAATGGATAATATTCCGGACAGCATTTATTTCAAAGATAAAGAAAGCCGTTTCATCAGGATAAATAATGCCCTGGCTCAAAAGCATGGCTTTAAAAATACTTCTGAAGCAATTGGTAAAACCGATTTTGATTTTTTCACTGAGGAACATGCCCGCCAGGCTTTCGATGACGAACAGCAAATAATCCGTACTGGGCAACCATTAAGCAAAGAAGAAAAAGAGACATGGCCAAATAGTCCCGACACCTGGGTATCTACTACCAAATTGCCCCTTCGTGACAAAGAAGGAAATATTATCGGTACATTCGGTTTATCCATTGACATAACAGTGCGTAAAGAAATCGAACTTTTGCTCATACAAAAAAACCAGGAAATAGGATCGCAAAACGAGGAATATATAGCACTTAACGATGAACTTGCACAATCTAACACAGAATTGATATTGGCCAAAGAAAAAGCCGAGGAGAGCGACCGCCTCAAGACGGCGTTCCTGCAAAACATGAGCCACGAGATACGTACCCCCATGAATGGTATTTTGGGTTTTGCAGAATTATTGAAAAGCCCCGGGCTGGCAGGCGAAAAGCAACAACAATTTGTCCGGTTAATCGAACAAAGCGGGCAACGGATGCTCAACATTATAAACGATATTGTCAATATTTCGAAAATAGAAACCGGTCAGATTGACATTGAATTAAAGGAAACAAACATAAACCTCTTATTAAAGCATTTATATACATTTTTCAAACCCGAAGCGGAAGTGAAAGCTTTGAGTTTGACATTTAAAACAGGACTTTCAGATGAATCATGCAAAATTGAAACAGACGGTACAAAATTAACACAGGTGCTTTCGAACCTGATAAAAAACGCGATAAAATTTACAAAATCCGGAACTATTGAATTTGGTTGCAACGTTGTGGAGACATTGCAACCAAAATCTCTAATAGAATTTTACGTGAAGGATTCCGGTATCGGTATAGCGCCCGATATGCAGGAAAGCATTTTTGAACGGTTCATACAGGTAGAAATGACGGCTTCCCGAAATTATGAAGGTGCCGGATTGGGCCTGGCAATTTCAAAAGCATTCGTAGAAAAGCTGGGTGGTAAAATATGGGTTAAATCTGAATTAGGCAAAGGGGCTACTTTTTTCTTCAATATTCCTTTTAATTCGACTTCAATCAATAAGGTAGAAAAACTTTCAGAAGCTATAAAGGAAGGCCAGTTGCAATTTGTCAATATTTTAATAGCCGAAGACGATGATATTTGTATGATAGTATTAAAAGAAATGTTGGAAATTGAAAAACCCAACTTATATTTTGCCAATAATGGCAGGGAGGCTTTAGATATAGTAAAAAACAAGCCTGAAATACAATTGGTGTTGATGGACTTAAAAATGCCGGTAATGGATGGCTTCGAAGCCACAAAATTGATTAAAAGAATAAAGCCTGCATTACCTGTTATTGCCCAAAGCGCCTACGCGTTTTCAAATGACCAGGATAAAGCAAGAATAGCAGGCTGCGATGATTTTATAAGCAAACCTGTGAAACGGGAGATGCTATTGTCGATGATAAAAAAACACCTGTTAAAGCATTTGAGCTAAATGTGTGAATGATGTAACATTTATTAAAAATTGTGCAACTCTTTTGAAGTAGTATTTCCTCAACTTTGTAACCAATTCAACTTTGAAAGCTGAATAAGCCAGGATTTCTGCAATCTACAAAAGTAGAGTTAAGCATGGAAAAGGAAAAGTTTGCAATATTAGTTGTTGATGACAGCCCTAATAATTTACATCTGATAGTTAACATCCTTACTTATGCAGGTTATAAAGTTCAGTTTACAACAAGTGGCGCCCTGGCTTTAGAAATCCTAAAAAATAATAGCAATTTCGATTTGATTTTACTCGATGTTGAAATGCCTGTGATGAATGGGTATGAATTATGCAAAAATATCAGGACAGATTCGCGTTTAAAGGACTTACCGGTTATTTTCCTTACTGCTTATGGCGATATGGAGAAAAAACTAATCGGTTTTGAAGCCGGAGCGCAGGATTTTGTAACAAAACCTTTTGAAGATGAAGAATTGCTGTCCCGGATTAAAATACACATTGAACTTAAAATAAACAGGGAAAAACTAAAAATACTTAATGAAAAGCTAAATATTAAAGTAGAAGAGAAAACCAGGGAACTTGAAAATGCCTTTAACGAACTAAAAAGACAGGATAAAATGAAATCTGATTTTCCTGCCCTTATAACCCGTGAAATTAAAGCCCCTTTGATCGGTATTGTTGGCACAATAAATTTAATTAAAAACCAGGAGCATTCCGCAACTGTAAAAAGTTTGGTCGACACATTGGACATTTCACTTACCTTATTAGAAAACTTTGCCACCAAAGCAAATTTATTGACACAACTTATCTCTCATAAATATCTGGCAAAAAAAACAGCTGTTAATATCAAAGAACTTATCCAATATGCAATAATTGAAATAAACGAAAAAACCATTGAAAAAAATATTGAGCTAAATATTGATAAAATAAGAGGATCAGAAGTTTTAAGTGCAGACCGGGATTTGCTTTATAAATCATTTTTATACATTATTGAGAATGCCCTGGAACACTCGTCAAATAATAGCAAAATAATTATCGAAAATCAAGAGTATGAAAATAAGTCTGTTTATTCATTTACCGATTTTGTGG